>JALRGB010000574.1 GCA_023253575.1 Verrucomicrobiales bacterium | reverse complement strand
GTGTGGCGGCTGGCCTCCGCTGAGCTGCTGAGCTGCCGGGCGGTTGGTCGCGCTCCGTGGCGGATCGTTGCGATAGAGCAGCAGAATTTTTCTTTGGGTCGAGCGTGGGCGTGACAACCCCGGCATTCATGGAGTATTCTGAGGGCCATGAAACGACTGACCTCTGCTGACTTTGATCAAGAGCTGCTTGATTTGTATGATGAGTATGTTCATGGCCAAGTGACGCGCCGTGATTTTCTTGATCGCTCCTCAAAATTTGCTATTGGAGGCCTGACGGCGGCGGCCTTGTTGGAGGCGCTGGGGCCGAATTATGCGTGGGCGCAGCAGGTGCCGGCCGCGGATCCGCGCATTCAAGCGGAATATGTGGAGTATCCCTCACCGCGTGGGGCGTCGAAGATGCGTGGGTATTTGGTTCGTCCGTCCGGTGCAGCAGGTCGGCAGCCTGGGGTTTTAATTATCCACGAGAATCGCGGATTGAATCCGTATATTGAAGATGTGGCCCGGCGACTGGCGGTGGCGGGATTTGTATCCTTTGCTCCTGATGCGTTGACGCCGTTGGGCGGGTATCCGGGCACTGATGAAGCGGGGCGCGCTTTGCAGCAAAAGCGGGATCCTGCGGAGATGACCGAGGATTTTATGGCAGCGGCCACCTGGTTGGCGGCCCATTCGGCGTGCAACGGCGTGGTGGGGGTGACGGGATTTTGTTATGGTGGCGGCATGGCCAACACGCTGGCGGTGCGCCAGCCCGACATCATCAAGGCGGCGGTGCCGTTTTACGGTGGGCAGCCAAAACCCGAAGACGTGCCACAGATCAAAGCGCCGCTGCTCTTGCATTACGCGGAAAAGGATGAGCGCGTGAATGCCGGCTGGCCGGCGTATGAAGCGGCGCTCAAGGCACACGGAAAAATGTACGAGGCTTATGTCTATCCCGGTACCAATCACGGATTCCACAATGATACCACACCTCGATACGACCGAGAGGCGGCCGCTCTCGCCGAGAAACGGACGATTGAGTTTTTTAACAAATGGCTGCGGTCGTAAAGTAGGCGTAGGCCTGTGGGTGGTCTGAGCTAAGAAAAACAACCGTCGGACTAATGATTTTTCCGGCTCCGACGATGGCTCCGACGATGGGCTACGTTCAGCGAAGTGACACGCGGACGCGGACGAGCAAGTGGCTGGAGGCGTTTACGCCGACGCTGGATTCCCAGCGGTGGCGGCCGGCGGTAGTGGGAATGAAAGTGTGCACTACGGACCAGATATCGGCGGTTTCCGGCGATTGGGTGGTGACCTCGTATTTTACTCCTGGCACGGTGTCGAACTCGATGGCGAGGGCGGGCGCTTGGTCGGCTCGCGGGACGAGCTGGATAATGGGCAATCCAGCGGTGGTGCCGGTTTGGGAGGGATTGAGTGGGGGTGAGTCAAAGGCAAATTCCACAAGGTTGTTGAGCCCGTCGCCGTCAGCGTCGTCGCTCGGAGCGGGATGAGGGTGGCCGGTTAGGCCGTTGGCTGCGGCCCAGATTTCGTACGGGCCGGGAGCGGCGGGGGTGACGATGAGGCGGTCGAGCAGGATAGGGCCGCCTGACGAGCTGCCGCGGATGACGACGTCCCCGGCATCCGGACCCACGGCGACGAGAAACTTGACTTCCGTCCACGTGGTCGCTTTGACAGTGCTGCGTTTTTCCTCGACGCCGATGATCACGGAGTCTTCTGAAAGCAGCGAGCGGGCGCGCAGGGAAAGCGTGGATCCCATAGGGGCGTTGACATGCAGCCGATGGGCGGTGCCTGGTAGCAGCAGGATTGAATCCACGCCGTCCTCGGCATAGGGAGCCCAAGCGGCGGCTCCGGGCACGGCTCCATTTTCCTGCGTGACGGTGACCGGATTCGTCACATCCAACGCATTGGCTAGGCTGACGGAAGGCGCGGGGGTCCATGAGACCTCATCGAGCCAAGCCGATCCGGCGCCGACGAGGCTAAAGCGGCACCGTCCCTCTGGGACCGGCACCACAAATTCCTTCCAAGCGTCGCGGGCGGGGGCGGCGGCGAAGAGGAGCGTGTCATCAGAGGACGTGCGCAGAGAGGCGGTGGCTCCCCGAAACCAGCAGCGAAAGACGCCCGGGCCAGTGACTTCAGTGGCGACCGTATAGTCCCGGGCGGTGTCTGGGGGAGCGACCGGCATGGGCACGATTTCGAGGGCATCCACGCCGTCGTGGGTGACGGCTGTTGAGGCCCTCACGGTAGCGGGAGTGATGATCCAAGACAAACCTGGCTGGTCAACGAGTGTGGCCACGTCCGGGGACGGACTGGATGGGGTCAAAGTGATGGTATCCAGTGAGGCGGAGGCGTCACCGGTGGTCGTTTCGCGTGAGAACTGCCAGCGGACCAGGTGAGTGCCGTTTCCGAGGCTAAGTCGTTCCAACGACGGGTTGGGTCCGGGGGCGCCCGGGCGTCCTTTGAAGCGCAGGGCGGATTGTCCATCGACGAGCACATCGAGGCGCAAGGCGTCGGTGCGCTGCCATGTGACGAGGGTGGGGCCGGTGATGGGGGCTTCAATCCAAGCGATTTCATGGGGTTGGAGCCCGTGGCAAATGACGGCATCGGTTCCGGGGCTGGTGCCTGACCAGCCGGCTATCACACCGGGGCGGGGGCCGCCAGACGACCACGCCAAAGCGGGCTGCTCCAAGGCCTCGCCTACTCCGACTGGCTGAAACGCTGTGAATGCGACGTCATCCACCCAAAAATCAGCGGCCTTCGGGTTGGCTTTGAGGTACCAAGACTCGGATCCGGTATGAATCGAGGCCGACTGGGCGGTGGTCCATGGAAAGGGTAGCGCGGTGACTGGAAATTCGGCGTTGAATCGTTCGACGCTCTCAAACTGATGGGCGAGCATGACGGACGAGACCAAGCCGGGCGATGGTCTGAGGACGT
>JALRGB010000530.1 GCA_023253575.1 Verrucomicrobiales bacterium | reverse complement strand
CTCCAATCATCAGGGAAAATGCCAGCACCACAAAAAGCCATGGCCGGTCGGCGAGCCAGCCCCCTATTCCGACCGTCGCTGCTCCTGGCAGTCTGGATGCACGATGGTTTTTCATGGTTGGAGAAAGGATTCGTCCAAGAGACGAGGATCAGGGCCGGTAAACTCGAATTTTTTGACGCTTGATTGAGCCCCCGGTTCGCTGGTAATGCGGAGCGCGAGGGGCTGATGTCCGCGATACGAGGCCCGCGGGATTTCTACCGTTGTCACGACAATTCGCTGTTCCTGCGGACCGAGCTGAAAGTGTGGCTCCGGGCCGCTGAGAGTGGTGCCGGCCGGTGCGCCCTCCAAAGTGATGACAAACGTTTGGGGCTGCATACGCTTGTTGATCAACCGAACTTGGAATTGATTGCGTATGACGTTGTTCGACGGATCCACGTAATACGCCGCACCTGGCAGCCGCACAAAAGTCAGCTGAAACGGACGCAGTCGGGTCAGCGAAAACCCGAGGGCCAGCAGTCCCATGATCAGCAACGCCGTATACAAATACACCCGGGGCCGTAGCCACGCCGTAGGCTTTCCCGCCAGAGCATTCATGGACGCATACCGCACCAGACCAGTCGGCCGCCCCAGCCGCTGCATGACCGCATCACAAGCGTCGACACAATTGGCGCATCCGACACACTCAAGCTGCAGCCCGTTGCGAATATCGATACCCGTCGGACAAACCTGCACACACCGCAGACAGTTGATGCAGTCGCCCGCTCCCGTCGATCCTCCACGCCCCCGCACCCCCCGGGGTTCGCCACGCACCGTATCATACCCAATGACCATCGTGTTTTCATCCGTCAGCGCGCTTTGGATCCGCCCGTACGGACAGAGAATAATGCAAAACTGTTCGCGAAACCAAGCGAAGGCACCGTACAAAGCGAAGGTCAAAAACATCACTATTCCGAAAGCCAGCAGGTGATCGCCAGGCCGGTCCGCCATCATCGACCACAGGCGCGGTAGCGAGACGAAATACGACATGAAAACATGCGCGATAATCAGAGAGATCGCTCCATAGAGCCCATGCTTGGCTACCCGGCGCAGAGTTTTTTTCGGTGTCCATGGGGCGGCTTCCAGCCTTCTTCGTTCGGGCGCGTCACCATCAATCCACCGCTCCACCCGCCGATACACATGCTCCAGAAAAACCGTGTACGGACAGGCCCAGCCACACCATAAACGGCCAAATAAGGCCGTGGCGTAAAAAAGCGAAAATCCAAGGCCAGTAATCGCAAAAAAACCCAACCACAAATCCTGAGGAGCAAAAGTAAATCCAAAAAGATGAAAACTCCGCTGCCTCACATCCAGAAAAACCGCCGGAAAGCCATTCACGGAAATCCACGGCAGCGCCGCATAAAGACCAATCAGTAACAACGCAAACACGCGCCGCGCCACCGTGAAGCGACCACTGACATCAGCCGGATGAAGGAAATAATGACTTCCATCACGATTGATCGTCGTGACCTCATCAATGGATGGAAGTTTAAGACTCATGCTCTAAAATATCAAAAAACCGCCAGAACGCTCAGCGTCCGTCCGCAGGTGGGGCAGGTGCCTCAGGTGTCGCGGCCGCTGCGGGGGCAAGCAGGCCGGCCGGCGGTTCGTGATGGCTGAGCACAAAAGCCGCGACTTCCGCACACTTGGTCGGGCCCAGCACATTTTCCCACGCCACCATGCCTTTCGTGACATCGGGAGATCCTTTGAGGATCGTTTTGAGTACGTCGGATGGTTTGCCGCCGTACTTCCATTCGGCGTCATTGAGCGGTAGGCCCGGCAGTGGAATTCCCGCCATTTTGGCACTCAAATCCTTGGCGTGGCAGGCGGCGCAAGTCAGCTCAAAGGAAGTCCGGCCTTGAGCGACTTTCTCGGGATCACGGCTCCACCGCCACAA
>JALRGB010000460.1 GCA_023253575.1 Verrucomicrobiales bacterium | reverse complement strand
AAAGCTGACGCTGGCTTCCAGCGCAACCGCCGCGGCCACGAGCAGGATCAGGCCGACCATTACCCGCACGGTCTTCCTGGTGGCGATCACTCCGGCGACACCGGCGAGGAGCAGCAACCCGACGCCGGAGATCACCGGCAGCGCGGTGCCACCGCTGATCTCCAACTCCACGCCCGGAAGTCCTGGCGCCCCTGATACTGCGTACACCCAGGTACGGGTGGCAGCGAACAGCAGTGCCACTCCCCCGACGAGCAGGAGCACCAGGGTCAAGCCATAGGCGCGTGCTCTGGTCACCTCGGGCTCCGCACCGTCTGCGCCACTGCCACCGCCCGCAGCACAGCCATGGCCTTGTTGCGGCACTCCTCGAACTCGGACAAAGGGTCGGAGTCAGCCACGATGCCCGCGCCGGCTTGAACGTAGGCGACGTTGTCCCTGATGACGGCTGTGCGGATGGCAATAGCGGTATCCATGTCGCCAGCAAAATCCAAGTAGCCCACGCAGCCGCCGTAAATTCCGCGGCGGGTTGGCTCGAGGTTGTCGATGATCTCCATAGCCCGCGGCTTCGGAGCACCCGACAGCGTGCCGGCTGGGAACGTTGCGGCCAGCAGTTCTACAGCGGTCATGTCCGGGCGCAGCCGTCCAATCACCGTGGAGACGATGTGCATCACGTGGGAATAGCGCTCGATCACCATCAGGTCGGTGACCGTGACGCTGCCGGGTTCACAGACCCGCCCCAGATCGTTGCGGCCGAGATCCACCAGCATCACGTGTTCGGCCCGCTCCTTGGGGTCGGCCAGAAGATCGGCCTGCCGGCAGGCGCGCCAATGGACGTGCGGGTGGCCTATCATGCCGCCTGTTCCTTGCAGCATGGCCAGAACATCAAGACCGTGCCAAAGGACTTGTTGAAACGGGTGGGCTATACGGCATTCCCAAGGCCGTGGAAAAATGCGCGGAGCGCCACGAGTTGAGCTGGGAAAAGGTCAAGGATATTGATTTCAGTCTGGGGTCCCGGATGCTCATGCATGCCACCGAAGTCGTCGTAGAAATGACGAGTGCCCTGAGCCGCCTTGGATCGCTCAGCGAGATCAAAGCGCTCGAAGCGCGCATCAACCAGATTGATGATGATGCCAGCCATATTTTGCTGGATAGCGCCCGCTATCTTTATCAGCCCGGCCAGCCGCCGCTGCGCACCATTATCGCCACCGAAATCTTCGAGATTTTAGGCGCCGGCATCGGCCATTGCGGATCCCTCGGCGGGACCATGGCCCGGGTGCTCTTGAAAAATTCCTGACCCTCCACCAGTCCTGATTTCCCCCGATTTGACCGCATGACCGTCGTCTTTCTTGTCATCGCCATCGCCTTGATATTTGAATATATCAATGGCTTTCACGATACGGCCAACTCCATCGCCACCGTGGTGGGAACCAAGGTGCTCACTCCGCGTCAGGCCATCGTTCTAGCGGCAACGACCAACCTGCTCGGCGCCTTCACCGGCATCGCCGTCGCCAAAACCATCTCCTCCGGTCTCGTCGGCGCAGAATTCGTCACCCAAGGGACTCTGGTCTGCGCGCTTTTCGCCGGCATCGTGTGGAATCTGCTCACCTGGTGGCTCGGCCTGCCATCAAGCTCCACTCACGCCCTCGTCGGCGGCCTCGTCGGCTCAGTCCTCGCTGTCGGCCTCTTCCTCCATCAGGAAGGCCGACTGGTCGATAAAAATAACAAGCCACTGGCATCAGTGTGGAAAACTATCATCTGGGACGCCCCTAAAGACAAATCATCCAAAAAATTGGTCGATCCCACCCCTGCCACACTGGCCGCCCTCGCCCAAGATCCACTCTATGACGGAACCCACGTCGTCAAAGTCGGCGATACCAAAGTGACCGTCGTCACCTACGAGGGACGAACCCGCGAGGTAGCCGAAACCAAAATCAAAGACGGCGACCGAGTCGGCGTGTTGCCTAAAGTCATCATTCCCATGGTCTTTTCTCCCGTGGTCGGCTTCGTCGGCGGTTTCTTCGTCATGGGGACGCTCTTCGTCCTCTTCCGATGGGCCCGCCCGGTCATGGTCAACCGCCTCTTCGGGAAATTGCAGATCGTCAGCGCCGGTTACATGGGCTGGAGCCACGGCATGAATGACGCCACCAAAACCATGGGCATCATCACCCTCGCCCTCGTCGCCGCCACCGGAGATGGCCAGCTCGCTCACATGCCCTGGCTCCAAGTCTCCCCCAACGCCGACCCCACTCACCTCTCCCCTATCGCCCATGCCATCAGCTGGCTGCCCAATTGGCTGCAGTTCGGCTACATGCCAGATCCCGTCGACACCCGCTCCCCAGGCGTCCCCCCATGGGTCGTCTTCGTCTGCGCCATTACCATGGCCGCCGGTACCGCCGCCGGGGGATGGAAAATCATCAAAACCATGGGCCACAAAATGGTCAAACTCCAGCCAGTCAATGGCTTCGCCGCCGAAACAACCGCCGCTACCGTCCTCTACATCACCGGCACTCTGGGCATGCCCGTCTCCACCACCCACGCCATCACCACCAGCATCATGGGCGTCGGCTGCGCCAAACGCTTCAGCGCCCTAAAGCTCGGCGTCGTCGAACGCATCCTCTGGGCCTGGGTCCTGACCCTGCCCGCCACCGGTGGCCTCGCTTTTGGCCTCGTCTATCTGCTCGCCAAAGCCGGCGTCCTCACCCCCTGACCCAACGCTGATTAGCTCAGCATCAGAATCCGGCTCCAATACCTCCCGCACTCTCCCGCACTCTCCCGGTGCGGGTTTTTTCGTGCCTGAACCGACAACTCAAGCCACACCCTCCACAAGAGCACGCCGCAGCCGCTCTCTGACCGCCCGCCGACCCGGCCGCAGGAGCCAGATTCCCACCGCTAACGATACAGCCGGTGGCTCGTGATATAGTCGGCAACAGCCGGGTCAACCCACCCGTCCAACCGGCCGCCCGCACGAACGATCGCCCGCACCGCAGAAGATGAGGCCGGATGCGGCGCACGAAAATCAATCAATTGAGAGCGCAGGCCCGGCTGCGGACCAATCTCAATACCATCCCTCGGGAAAACCAAAAATGTCAGCAGAGAGGCGAGTTTTTCCGGATGTGCCCACGTCCGCAGCTTCTTCCATTGATCAGCACCCAGAAGCCAGCAAAGCTCCACTCCCGAACCGAAAGAGCTGGCAAAATATTCCGCAGTTTGCCACGAGTAGGACGGCGTCGGTTGGTCGATTTCCCACCGACTGATTTCAGCCCAAGCGCGCCCCTTTAACGCCAGTTCAAGCATGGCCAGCCGGTCCGCCGCCGGCGCCGGTGCGTCATCGGGCTTGTGGGGCGACTGCCAGGCCGGTATGAAAATGACTTTTTCCAGACCACAATGCTCCCAGACCGTCTCGGCCAGCGCGGTGTGACCGAGATGCACAGGATCAAAAGATCCGCCAAAAAGGCAGACTCGACGAGAGTGAATCATTGGATGATCGGATGATGAGCTCTGCATTGACTTCAGGCCGGGCCCCAGCGTATCTATAGGCTCCTCGACTCGTCCACCTGCCTTTTTTTTTCATGAAGCCAACCCTCTTTACCTTTGTGTTGAGCCTAGCCGCACTGCCTGTTCTGGCGGGGGCGCAGGATCAAGCCGGATTACCTCCACAAACGGCAACCGACCCAGCTCCGGCCACGCGCCCAGCCCCGGCCGCCTTGGCCTCCGATAATGATCCAACTCTCGCCAAACTGAAGAATTTAAAACCCGAGGATTTGGAAAAAGTTAAAAAAGCCATCAATGATGCCTCGAGCTTCGTCGGCGGCATCCGCTTGCAGGAAGCCTTGCAAAGTCTAGCGGAAGCAGAAGCCATTGTTCCCGACCTATTTATGGTGCACAACCTGAAGGGGGCGGTCTATACCAAGATGCGGCTTTTCGATGACGCCCGCACTTCTTTCAAGCAGGCCGGACAGCTGAATCCCAGCAGTTTCCATCCAAAGTTCAACCTCGCCGAGATTGAGTTTGTCGAGGCCGCCAGCAAAGTGCGCGCCGGCGACAACGATGGAGCCAAAACCCTCTTTGCTTCCGCCCAAAAACAGTTTGAATCCCTCATCAAGGACAAAACCGACGAGGGCACCAAGAAGCTCATGGAATTCAAAGTGGTCATCTGCCAGCTCCAACAAGGGCAGTCGGAAGCCGCCCAGAAAAGCGTCAGCGCCTTCAGCTATATCGATGACGAGCCGGTCTATTATCTCGGACATGCCGCTATCGAGTTTAATAAAGGCGACAAGGCAGCCGCTCAGGAATGGCTGGACTCCGCCAATCGCATCTATACCGCTCAACAAGTGACCATCTACATGGACAGCTTTATCGAGATCGGCTGGGTGGAAACACTCGCACTCTAGCAACCTAGCCCCTAGCCGACGCCGTCCACCAGCGGTCGCCGCCATCGTGTGATACGAATCCGCGCATGATTTCGTCCATCCAAGAGGCCGTCCTCGCAGCCAACCTGAGACTGGCCGCCAGCGGCCTCGTTCACCTCACCTGGGGCAATGTCAGCGGCTTGGATCGAGACCGGGGCGTCTTCTACATCAAACCCAGCGGCATCGACTACGCCAAGCTTCGGGTCACCGACCTCGTCGGCATCCGCATCGCGGACGGGGCCGTCGTCGATGGCCACCTGCGCCCGTCCTCCGATACACCAACCCACCTCGCTCTCTATCGAGCCTGGGGAAACCTCGGAGTCGGCGGCATCTGCCACACTCACAGCGTACGCGCAACCGCCTTCGCTCAGGCTGGTCGCGAACTTCCCTGTTTCGGCACCACTCATGCCGACCACTTTTTCGGTCCCGTGCCGGTATGCCGCGACCTG
>JALRGB010000459.1 GCA_023253575.1 Verrucomicrobiales bacterium | reverse complement strand
GCGCTCGGCGCCTGCGGCGACCTCTTTCAGGGCCAGGCTGACCCCTTCCGGTTCCGCGACCGCCCCATCGGCGGGCAGCGCCCCGTTGGCGGCAACCGGCGCTGCCCCGGGCGCTTGCAGCGCGTCGAGATCGCGGCTGGCCTTGACCTGCGCCCTGACGGGAGCCATTCCGCAACCCGTGATCATTCCTGGACCGTATGTTCTGGGGCCTGATTCACAGCCGCAGCCCGGAGTACCGCAAGGTCGAGAGGAAAAATTCCCACTTCCTACCAGCCGGATTTTCCCGGGGGCGGACCATGATTGCTGGGTTTATGTGCCGGCGCAATATGATGCCACCCAGCCTGCTTGTGTCATGATCATACAAGACGGCGGCGGCTATGTGACCCGCGACGGCCAGTGGCGCATGCCAGTCGTCTTCGACAACCTCATCGCCAAAAAAGAAATGCCGGTCACGATCGGCATTTTCATCAATCCGGGAGTGGTGCCCGCGGCGCGGGACGGGGCGCTGCCGCGATTTAACCGGAGCTATGAATACGATGGTCTGGGTGATCGATACGCGCGTTTTCTATTGGAGGAAGTCCTGCCGGAAGTAGGGAAAAAATATGTATTGAGCGACAAGCCGGACGACCGTGCGACTGGAGGGGCGAGCAGCGGTGCGATTTGTGCGTTCACGGCGGCGTGGGAGCGACCGGATGCGTTTCGACGTGTTTTCTCGACGATTGGCACTTATGTCGGGCTGCGCGGCGGCAATGATTACTCGACGTTGATCCGAAAATACGAACCCAAACCACTGCGGATTTTCCTTCAGGACGGGGTCAATGATTTGAATATTTACGGAGGTGACTGGTGGGTGGCGAATCAGGCGATGCACCGTTCGCTGCTCTGGGCTGGTTACGAAGTGGAGGCGGTCTGGGGTGATGGCGGACATGACGGAAAGCAGGGGGCGGCGATCCTTCCGGAGGCGTTGCGCTGGCTGTGGAAGGATCATGGCACCACGCCGGTGGCCACGCATCCGGAGCGGTCGCAGTCGAATGCCGCCCAATGGGCGGACCTCGCGCGCGGGTGGGAGCTAGTCAGCGAGGGACACGGCAATACGGAAGGACCCTGCACAAATGCCGCGGGCGAAGTCTTTTTCACGGACAGTCCGCGAGCCCGCATCCACAAGATCGGGCTGGACGGGCAGGTCACAGTGTTTGCTGAGAACACAGAGGGAGCCGACGGACTAGCCTTCGGCCCCGACGGCCGGTTGTTTGCCACCACCCAGCAAAAAAGCGTGGTCGCCTTTGACCCGGTCACCGCTGCCAAAACAGTCGTTGCCACCGGCTTCGCCCCCAATGACCTGGTGGTCGCCGCCAACGGCAATATCTACGTGACCGAATACACCGCCCAGAAAGTATGGCTCATTCCTGCAGGGAAAAACGAAGCCCACGTCGTCGATGAAGGCATCGGCCGGCCCAACGGCATCGTCCTCTCACCGGACCAAACATTGCTCTACGTCGCCGATACGACAGGACAATTTGTCTACAGCTTCCAGATCGCCGCCGACGGCTCG
>JALRGB010000416.1 GCA_023253575.1 Verrucomicrobiales bacterium | reverse complement strand
CGCACATTGACCGCCCAATACGGCTCGCCTTCGATTTCAGTCCAGCGCAAAGGACTCCAGCCGAGTGTCGCGCCGGCTGGGGGCTCCGATAGTTTTCCGGACTGTTGGCGGGTGGCGATGCTCTTTTCGACGGCAGGAACGGTCAGGTCATCGCGTTGTTCTGGGCGCGGCCCGATGGTGGCGAGGATGGTTGCGGGCGGCGTCGACTCCGATCCGGTGGGGGTGGTGGAAGTCGAAGAATTGGTGGAAGTAGCGGAATTTGAAGCTGTTGATTTCCGTTCGATTTCCAAGCGAGCGGAGGCGCGGAGTTTTTCGACCTCGGCATTTTTGCGTTTTTTAAAGTCCTCGTAGACGGCGATCATGACGGATTGGAAGTCAGTCGATTTCATGGCTACGGTTCCGCGCATGACGGCGTCTTGACTGGGGGCGATGATGAGGTTGCCATCGGGGGTGGCGGCTAGGGCCACGACTTTGCGACCGGCCTCGAGGGTGCTGGTGCCGACCCCGTTCTTGAGGGTCAGGGTGGCGGGTGATTTCAGGGTGATGGGCCGCGGGAATGCTGACGGCGGGATTTTTTTCCAATTTCCGACCAATGATTCGATGGGTTCGAACTGCATTTTTGGATAGCGGGCGGCCAGTTCTTTTTCGGTCAGGCTGGCGGCATCTTTGGCGGCGATGGGGCTGGCGGCCCGTGCGGCCTGCCGGGGCTGGGCGTTGCCTAGGACGCCGTTGGCGATCAGGTCGGTTGGGTCGGCGGGGGCTGGGGCGGCGGGCGGCTGCTGAGTTAGGTTTCGTGCATGTCGTTCTAGTTCAGGATAGAACCTCCACACGCCGTAACCGGCGGCGATGAGAATGAGGAGCCAGATTAATCGCTTCATGAATGATGACGGAGGGCTGGGTCCACCCCTAGTGGACACAGCCAAGTACCGCCTCAATGGACCGATCTCTGAACAACCTTCAACCGGCAATGCCCCAATCTGCCGCCAAGAAAATTACCGCTCGAGTGAAGGTTGATGACTAAAGCAGCTTGCAACCCGGCCTCGTCTGCTAAACTACCCCTTCGCGTCAAAATCCGGCGCGTGTTCCCACTGCCCGTTACCCATGAATGCCGAAAAGGCCGCGCTGAGCTATTTGCACACATTTTCCGATGAAGTCCGCGACGAGGCGGATGAGCTGCGTCGGGGTGGTGCCGTCAAAGAAATCTTTGGTAACTTCCAGTCATTCCAGACCCGGGTCCGCATCGGTGCGCAGATCTTCCAATGCACGTTCAAGTTCCTCGACCCCAAATGGGTTGGTACGATGAACAGCAAGGCGGAGACGACGGCTCCGCTCTGCGCTTCCATGCAGGAATACCTGCATCGGGCCGGTGAACTGCCCGCTACTCCGACCAACGACGATGAAGAAACCATCGACGACCAAGTCGAGAAAAAGCTGGGTCGAAAACTCGAGGTCAAGGAGACTGATTTTCTGGGGAAAATCGAAGGCCGGTACACTAAATGGCTTCAAAAAGGGAGTGTGATTGACCATGACATGGTTCGACTGCACCCGCGGTGGCCGGTGGAAGGGTTTGATGCGTTGTCGCTCTGGCCGGCTAATGAGCCGCCGGAGGATGTTTTCGAATTCTGGAATTATTGTGCTTATGCGTTGGTTAAGAAGAATTTGTCTTGGCCGCCATTCATGCATGCGATCACGGATCTTGATGCTACGCGTTTGCGATTTAGCGCGTGGGAGCGCGAGGCGGAGTTAGTTCGTTGGCGGGAGCGGACGGCGCGGGCGATTTTTGATGAAGTGCCGGCGCCGGTGCAGCGGGTGTCTTTCCGTCTGCAGGTGACGCCGCGGGAAGCGCGACCGCAGGTGCGTCGTGGCGGCGATGATTCTCCGTGGCGGCCGTTGGATTTTGTGTCATTGCGCGAGGAGGATGAGCGTGGAGTGTTGGAGTTTGACGCGGCGTCGGCGCTGCTGTGGGCGCAGATCAGGGACCATTGGAAATATGCCG
>JALRGB010000362.1 GCA_023253575.1 Verrucomicrobiales bacterium | reverse complement strand
GGTTTGGCGGTTTTGGCGGCCTTGCGGGAGCGGGTTCCCGCTTTGAGGGTGGCGGCGTGTGCGGGGCTTTCGTTGGGTGAGTTTACGGCGCACGCGGCGGCTGGGACATTTTCCGTGGTCGACGGGCTTCATTTGGTGGCGGCTCGTGGTCGTTTTATGGACGAGGCTTGCGCTGAGTCGGCGGGGGCGATGGCGGCGATGATTGGTGGTGAGGAAGCGGCGGTGCGGGAGCTGGCGGTTGAGTGTGATGTGGATGTGGCGAATTTTAATGCTCCTGGGCAAATTGTGCTGTCGGGCAGCCAGCCGGGCATTGCCTTGGCGGTGGAGAGGGCGAAGTCGAGGGGCATTCGCATGGCCAAGCCGTTGCAGGTGGCGGGGGCTTACCACAGTCGGCTCATGCAGCCGGCGCAGGAAAAACTGGCGGTGGCGCTGGCGGGTGTGCCCATGAAAAGTCCGTCGGTGCCGGTGATTGCCAATGTGACGGCGCGGGAGGTGAGTGATCCGGCGGAAATCCGGCGTTCTTTGGAGGCGCAGGTGACGGGTTCTGTGCGTTGGACGGAATCGATGCAATGTTTGCGTGCCGCTGGCCACGAAGTCTTTCTGGAGCTCGGGCCGGGCGGAGTGCTGTCGGGGTTGATGGGCCGCATTGACAAGGCGGCGCGGGTGATGGCGATTGAGGATTTGGCGTCGCTGGACAAAGTGGCGGCGGAGTTGGCGGCCTGAGTGGTGGCGGCGGGCTCAACAGACGGCCGCCGTGGCCTCGGGGCCTCCGCGGCGGAGGGGATTTCCTCAAGTGGCGGGACTGACGTCCACTTCCACCTGCAGCCATTGTTCACCGGCGCCCCAAGTGACGCCGCGGAGGGGGCTGACATCTAAAAAGTCCCGTCCCCAAGCGATGGTGATGTGTCGGTCACCCGGCAGCAGGTTGTTGGTGGGATCGAGGTCGATCCATCCCAGATCATCACCGCAGAAAAGGGAAACCCACGCGTGAGAAGCATCGGCGCCAACGAGTCTTTCCTGACCGGGAGGAGGGATGGTTTCGAGATACCCGCTGACATAACGGGCGGCCAGCCCCATGGAGCGAAGGCATCCGATGAGAATATGGGCAAAGTCTTGGCAGACACCGCGGCGTTTGGCAAAAGCATCGGTGACTAGAGTGGCCACATCCGTCGCCACCGGATCAAAGGTGAAGTCGGTAAAAATCCGGCGATTCAGCTCGGCTGCGGCTTCGAGGACCGGCCGCCCCGGGGGAAAACTCGGGCGGGCATATCCGGCAAAAATGGCGTCGGGTCCAACCAAAGGCGAGGCGAAGCGGAATTCAGCCGCCATGGCCGCCCCGGCTGCTCCGTCGCCACGTGCCAATTCGACGATTTGCTCCCACGGCGGCGTCGCGGCCGGTCCATTCTTCGGAGGGGCACTCACTTCCACATAACTCCGGGCCATGACCTCGAGCCGGGAATGCGAACCCGAGAGCTCGAAATAAACCGCTTGGTTGCCGTAGGCATCAAGCCGGGAGACGCGGGCCACTGGTTCTGGGACAATCTCGAGCTCGTGCCACGGGCATTTTTGGTGGGGCAGTGGGCGCGGACCCAGTCGTGCCACGTGGTGCGAGACGGTGACCGGACACTCGTACGTGTACAGCGTGCGATGGACGATGTGGTATCTCATGGCTGATGGCGGCGGCAGGTACCGTGTTTCCGGTCATCGCACCTTGGGCAGGGCGTGGTTGAAGTAGTGGGCGGTCAGGAGTTCCGAGTAGTTTTCCAATCCGTGAACGAGCCGCTGGCACATGGCGGCCACTCGGTGGGAGGAAGCCTCTGGGTCGATGGCAACCAGCGCCTGCAGACTGAAGCTAGAGAGGTCCGAGAGGAGCCGGTCGGCCGCCTCTTTTTCCTGGGCCGAGCCGGCGCTGCTGGCTTCGCGCGGGAGCTGGGCGCTTTGGCGGGCCATCCAGTGGAGCTGAAAGGCGGCGGAACGCGGATTTGTTTCGTCGGAGATGAGTAGATCCATGACGGGCAGCAGCTGGGGGGCGGCCACATGCAGCCGTCGGTAGGTCATGGTGCTGTCGCACAATTCGAGCAAGGGAGGGAGAAACGACGGAAGGCCGGCATGGGCGCAAGCGGCTTCGCGGCAAAGGTCGAGCACATTGACGGCGCGTTCGACGCGCCGTCCTAGCTCCAAGAACCGCCATCCATGACCGCGGGTCATGTTTTCCGCCTCCATGCCCGCCAGCGCGGCCAAGCTCAAAATCAGGGTGTCTAGCTGGTCCAGAAGCGCGGCCGGCGTGATGGTGGCCTGGTCCGCGGGGGCCGCCAAGGATTCGAGTCGATTGATCAGCCGCCACATGTCGTTCGACAGCCGGTCGCGGGCGGCCGAGGCATTGTAGCGCAGCCGCTGGGCTAGGGCTGGCACCGCGTCAGCCACGGTCGGGTCGGATAATAGCGGGCGCAGTCGGTCGAGAGGCTGTCGAGCGGCTTCCTCTTTCCTCTCTTGTTCTTCTTCGTCCTGAGTGGGAGCGATTTCTTTCCGGCGGCGCGGGAGTTTTTTGGTATGCCAGAGGAGGTGCATGACGACCTCTAATTCTGCGGTTTGTTGGTCGGTGTCTTCGCCGATCATGCGGCTGAGTCCGGCGCGGGCCATGCGGACGATGTGTTCGAGTCGTTCGGCGTAGCGGCCGAGCCAGAACAGATGGTCGGCGAGCCGGCTGGGCACGCCGCCGGCTGGGCGTGCGGGACGGACCACGATGGGGGTGGCTGGTCCGTGGGGGCCGGTGTCGCGTTCGTCTCCGATGACCCACGTGTCTTTGCTCAGGCCGCCGTATTGCATGGTGACGATGGAGCCGGCGACATCATGACTGACGCGGGTCAGTCCGCCTGGCAGGGTGAGGTGGCCGTCTGGGGTGGCTAGGGTGTAGGCGCGCCAGACCAGTCGTCGCGGTTCGAGGCGTCCTTCGTGCCATGTGGGCGCGGTGGAGAGGGCTAGCGGTTCTTGAGCGACGAAAAAATCGGGGGTGGCGGCCACTCGGGCGAGGATGGCGGATTTTTCGGATGGTGTGGCGTGGGCGAGGAAGACGGGGGGCTGGCGAATCCCGACGAAGGCACCTTTGATGACCCAGCGGTGGTGTTCGGCTAGGACGGCTTCGCGTTCACGGTGTTGACCTAGCCACCAGGTTCCGACTTGGGGTAGTTGGAGGTCTTCGCCCAGCAGGTGGCGGCAGAGGCCGGGTAAAAACGGAAAGAGGGCGGCGGTTTCGACCACGCCAGCTCCGAGAGTATTAACGACGGTGACGTGGCCGGAGCGGCTGGCTTCGGTCAGTCCGGTGACGCCGAGCCATGCGTCGGCGCGCAATTCGAGCGGGTCGCAAAACACGTCATCGACGCGCCGGATGATGACATCGACGCGGCGCAATCCTTCCAGTGTTTTGAGGTAGACCCAGCGGTCGCGGACGGTGAGGTCGGCGCCCTCGACCAGCGGGAACCCAAGCTGGCGGGCTTTGAAGGCGTGTTCGAAATAGGTTTCGTTGAACGGGCCGGGGGTGAGCAGCACGACCAGTGGTTCGCGGCGTCGAGAGGGCGACCACGCTTGGAGTCCGAGGCGTTGGTTCTCGGTGAAATCGGCCAGCGGGCGCACGCCGCAGTTGCGGAAAATATCCGGGCAGACTTGGGCCAGCACGGTTCTGTTTTCTAGGGCGTA
>JALRGB010000324.1 GCA_023253575.1 Verrucomicrobiales bacterium | reverse complement strand
ATGCCTGGTTTCACGCCTCCGCCGGCCATGAAGATGGTGAAGCAGCGAGGGTGGTGATCGCGGCCGTAATCGTTTTGGGTCAGGGCGCCCTGCGAGTAGGTCGTGCGTCCGAATTCGCCGCCCCAGACGATCAGGGTATCATTGAGCAAGCCGCGTTGTTTGAGGTCGGTGATGAGGGCGGCGCTGGCTTGGTCGGTGTCGCGGCATTGTCCGCGGTGTGCTTCTGGCAATCCGCCGTGATGATCCCAGCCCATGTGGAACAACTGCACGAACCGGACATCGCGTTCGGCCAGTCTTCTAGCGAGCAGGCAGTTGGAGGCATAAGAGCCCGGCCGCTTCACATCCGGGCCGTACATGTCGAGAATCGATTGCGGTTCATTAGAGATGTTGAGCAGATCGGGCACGCTGGTCTGCATGCGGAAGGCCATTTCATATTGGGCGATGCGCGTCTGGATTTCCGGGTCACCGAGGGCGGTGTGGTGTTCGGTGTTGAGTGCGGCTAGGTCATCGAGGGTGCCGCGGCGGGTGGGGGTATCGACTCCTGGGGGATTAGAGAGGTAGAGCACGGCATCGCCTTGATTTCTAAATTTTACGCCTTGGTGTTTTGACGGGAGGAAACCAGATCCCCAGAGTCGATCATAGAGTGGCTGGTCTTCCGGGCGGCCGCTGCCGAACGAGGTCAGGACGATGTAGGCGGGAAGGTCGGCATTGGAGCTGCCGAGGCCATATCCGGCCCAAGCTCCAATGCTGGGGCGGCCGGACAGTTGATGCCCCGTCTGGCAGAAGGTGATGGCGGGGTCGTGATTGATCTGTTCGGTGAACATCGAGCGGACGAGACAGAGGTCATCGGCCACGCCTGAGAGGTGGGGCAACAGCTCGCTCATCCAAGCGCCGCTTTGCCCGTGTTGGGCAAATTTAAAGTGGCTGGGAGCCACCGGAAATTTCGACTGCCCGGAAGTCATCGTGGTCAGGCGCTGACCCATGCGCACTGACGCCGGGAGGTCTTCTCCGCGGTATTTTTCCAGTCCGGGTTTGGGATCGAACAAGTCCAGCTGCGACGGGGCGCCTGATTGGAAGAGGTAAATGACTCGTTTCGCTTTGGGGGCGAAGTGAGGAAACCCTGGGAGTCCACCGTTGGCGGGGGCGGAGGCGGGGCTAGCCGGGGTGGCCAGAGCGCGTCCATCGAGCAGGGTGGCCAAGGCGCCGAGGCCGATGCCGGAGGCGGAGTTGCGCAGGAACGTGCGGCGGCTCAGGGCGAGGCGGGTTGCGGCGGGGGCGGTCAGAAAGTGGTGATCGTTGCAGTTCATAGGACTGATGGAAAGGGTGTGGGTCCGGCGGGCGGGATGGCGTTGGCGGGGCGGGGCGGGGGTTTATTCGCGAGTGACGAATTCGTCCATGTTCATGAGGACATTGGCCATCATGGTCCATGCGGCCAATTCAGCGGGCGGGGGGGTGGTGGGGGCCTCGGTTTCGCCGTAGGCGATGAGAGTGGCGGCCTTGTCGGGGGCGGCGTCGAATTCGGCCTGACGGCGGGCGAGGCCGGCGACGAGGATATTGAGTT
>JALRGB010000322.1 GCA_023253575.1 Verrucomicrobiales bacterium | reverse complement strand
CAGGCGCCCCAAAACCCGCCACCACCCAAAAACCGAAGCCCGCCTCCAAGCCCGCCCGTCCCAGGAAAGATGATTGAAACGTCCCACACCCGTCGGCAATTCTTGTCCCGTCTCGCTACCACGAGTATGGGACTAGGCTTGCTGATGCCTCGGGCTGAGGCGGCGCCGACGCCGCCTCGGGTCACCGCTCCCTC
Source organism: Verrucomicrobiales bacterium (assembly GCA_023253575.1). Classification (GTDB taxonomy): domain Bacteria; phylum Verrucomicrobiota; class Verrucomicrobiia; order Verrucomicrobiales; family V1-33; genus CAJBME01. Next base: position 6,474 of record JALRGB010000322.1, on the reverse strand, counting down.
GGCCATTTTGATTGATGCGCGGACGGGGCGGGTGCTTTTTGAGAAGAATGCCGACGCGGTCCGTCCGATTGCGAGCACGCAGAAATTATTGACGGCCTTGTTATTATGTGAGCGCGGGGATTTGCGTGGCCGGCTGGTGGTCCAACCGAGCGACACGACGGTAGAGCCGACCAAACTCGGACTGCGAGCTGACCAGAGTTATGGTCGTGGGTATTTGATGCAGGCGATGCTCGTCAAGAGCTGCAATGATGTGGCCCGGGCATTGGGCCGTGATTATGCTGGCAGCGAAGCCCGTTTTGGGGAAGCGATGACGGAGCGGGCGGAGCGTCTGGGGTGCCGTCAGTCGCGTTTTATGAATGCGAGTGGACTACCGGCGGCGGGACAGCGGTCGAGTGCGCGCGATCTGGCCAAGATTGCGCGTGCGGCTTACGGGGTGCCGACAATCCGGCAAATTGTCCGGCTGGAAACACTGCCATTTAAGTATGCGGACGGCCGGCAGATCGTCCTGCAGACGACCAATCGGCTCATGAAGCGGTGTCCCTACGTCACGGGCATGAAAACCGGCTACACCCATGCGGCGGGCAAGTGTCTGGTCTCCAGTGGGGCGAGCGGTGACCGCCACGTGATTGCGATCATCCTCGGCAGTTCCTCGAAATTTATATGGGATGAATCAAAGGCGATGATTGATTATGGCTTTAAAGCCTAAACCCCTAGGGCGGGCGGCGCGCCCCCGCATGACCGACTTCTTTCCGTCCTGCAGGCTGGGTTGGCGCTTGCGCTCCGTCGGCTGCTGACTTGCGTCCCCTGTGCGAGCATTTACCGAGGAATTGCTAGTCTTGGAAAGGGCGTCGCTCCGGCGATCGCTCCGCTCGATGGACACGCCTCAAGGAGTGGCTGTCACCACCGGCAACCGGCCGCTACTGAATTTTTCCTCCAATGACTACCTAGGCTTGGCAGCCCATCCGCTGGTGGTCGAAACCATGATCGCCGCCGTGGAAAAATACGGAGCTGGCTCCGGAGCGTCCCGGCTCGTCTGCGGCACGCTCGCGCCTCACAGCGAGCTGGAGGAAACACTGGCGATCATTAAAGGAACCGAAGCGGCCCTGAGCTTCAGCAGCGGGCATGCTGCGGCCATGGGTACGCTGGGCGCGGTGCTCCGGCCGGGTGACATGGCTCTTGTGGACCGGCTCTCCCACGCTTGCCTGATCGATGGCGCGCGCGCCAGCGGGGCCACGGTCCGCAGTTTCCGGCACAATGATTTGGCGCAGTTGGAGGAGCGCCTTGTCTGGGCGGCGGCGCGGCTTCCCGCCACCGGTCGCACGCTTGTCATCACTGAGGGGATTTTCAGCATGGATGGCGATCGCGCCCCCCTGCAGGCCATGGCGGACCTGACCCGGAGATACCGGTCCCTGCTGCTGGTGGATGAAGCGCACAGTTTCGGCCTTTGCGGACCGCAGGGACGCGGTCTGGCCGCCGCCTGCGGGGTGACCGACGGGGTGGACTTGCACCTTGGCACCCTGAGCAAAGCGGTCGGACTGGCCGGCGGTTACGTCGCGGCCTCACGAGCCGCCATCGATCTCATCATCAACCGGGCCCGCTCGTTTATTTATTCGACGGCCCCGCCACCGGCGTTGGCCGCCACCGCCACCTTCGTCCTTCGGGAAATTTTCGAAGGCCCGCTGGGTGGGGTATTACGCGATCGCTTGTGGACTAATGTGCGTCAGCTGGGCGGGGCCCTGCCGGGCCGCGAGGCATCGGACGAGCCGACCAGCGCGATTCTGCCGCTGATCCTTGGGTCGGAGGAAGCGGCTTTGCACGCGGCCGGCGTCCTGCAGGAGGCGGGATTTCTCGTACCGGCCATCCGCCCACCCACCGTGCCGCGGGGACAGTCCCGCCTGCGCCTCACCCTCTCCGCGGCGCACACCTCCAACCAGATCGACTCATTCATTTCCGCCCTCCAAACGCTGGGCCCGGCCATCGGCCGCGCTCACACCTGAACCACAACCGTGTCCGGGTCCGCCCGCCGTACCGGACCCATCCTCAAACCTTCATGATCATTCCATTTCAAAAAGACGAAGTACTGCTCGACGACATCCGGACGGCTGATTCCGTCAAAGAAGGGTTTCATCTCTGGTGGTTGGGCCAGAGCGGGTTTCTGCTCAAATGGCACGATCGGCACCTACTGTTTGATCCGTATCTTTCCGATTCCCTGACGGCCAAATACGCTGGCACTGGAAGGGAGCATGTGCGCCTGACCGAACGCTGCATTGACCCAGCGCTTTTGCGCATGGTGGACGTGGTGACATCAAGCCACCATCACACCGACCACCTCGATGCCGCGACCCTCATCCCGCTGGCCGCCGACCGGCCGCCGCTGCCATTGGTGCTGCCTGCAGCCACACTGGAACTCGCCCGCACGCGGCTCGGTGACACCGGCTTGGTCATGACCGAACTGGAAGCAGGCCAGACCGTGGAAGTCGCCGGATTTTCGTTCACCGGCCTGCCGGCAGCCCACAATACCATCGAGCGCGATGAACACGGCCGCTGCCGGTTTCTCAGTTTCATCGTACGCTTCGGTCCCTGGACGGTTTTTCATAGTGGCGACACGCTCTGGCATGATCAGTTGCCGCAACAGCTAGTTCAGGATCAACCGGATGTGGTGCTAGTCCCCATTAACGGCCACGACCCATCCCGCGGGGTAGCTGGCAACCTAAACGGCACCGAAGCCGCCGCCCTCGCCAAAGCCTGCGGCGCCGCGCTGGCCATCCCTCATCATTTCGACATGTTCGCATTCAACACGGCCACCCCCGATGAATTCATCGCCGCCTGCACCCGGCTAAATCAACCGCATCGCGTGCTGCGCTGCGGCGAACGCGTGACATTTCCATCGTAAAACGCCACCCCCCGTCCGCCGCATTCGCAGCTGGCTTTCCCCCAACCTCAGACCACCGTCACCCCCGATGAAAAGCATGACCGGATTTGGAAGAGGCGAGGTAGTGACCGGCGGCTGGCGGTTCGCCATCGAGCTGGCGGCCGTCAATCGCAAACAAGGTGAAATCGTTCTCACCCTGCCGCGGGAATGGCAAGCTCACGAAGCCGCGCTTCGCCAATACATCGGCGAACGCGTCGCTCGCGGACGAGTGGTGGCCACGGTTAAAATCGAATGCCTACGGGGCGTGCAGGAACAAGTGAAGGTGGATCTTGATTTGGCGCGGGCTTATGTCGCCGCCCTCCGGCAGGTCGCCGAAGCCACGGGGGCTGGGTTAAACGTGGATGCTGCTGATGTTTTGCGAGCCCCCGGCGTTTTTACGGTCGAAGAAAGCGTGCCGCAGGGACCGGAAGTCGGCCCGGCGCTGGAGCAGGCTTTGAGCCGAGCCATGGAAGCCTTTGAACGGACACGACTGGCTGAGGGAGCGGCCTTGGGCCGGGATCTGGAGGCGCGCCTTGCCGAATTGCATGAGGTGCTCGCCAAAATCATTGTGCAAGCGCCCAAGGTCACCGTTCACCAACGCGCCTCGCTGACCCGGCGGCTGGAGGAGGCCGGCCTGCCACTGCCCTGGCCCGACGAGCGCCTGCTTCGCGAGATCGCCCTTTTTGCCGAACGCAGCGACATCAGCGAAGAACTCACACGGCTCGCCAGCCACCTTGACCAGTGTGCTCTCACCCTGCGCGGGTCGGAACCCGCTGGCCGCCCGCTGGATTTCCTCTGTCAGGAACTCCACCGCGAATTCAACACCATCGGTAGCAAGGCCAATGACGCCGGCCTCGCCCATCTCGTGGTCGCAGGAAAAGGAGCAGTGGAAAAACTTCGGGAGCAAGTCCAGAACATCGAATGAATCCACCTCTTCTCTCCGGTCTCCTCTGCGTCGTCTCCGGACCATCCGGCAGCGGCAAAACCACCTTGTGCCGCGCCGCCTGCGCCGCCGAAGGCGCCCACTACAGCATCTCCGCTACCACCCGCCCGATTCGCCCAGGCGAGGAAAACGGACGCGATTACCATTTTCTCACCGAGGAAGACTTTCTTCAACGCGTCGAGGCCGGCGCCTTCCTCGAGCATGCCAGTGTGTTTGGGCGTCATTACGGCACGCTGAAAGAAGAAGTACTCCCCCGCCTCGCCCGGGGGCAAGACGTACTCATGGACCTCGATGTGCAGGGCGCCGCCATGCTGCGGGCCCACCCCGACGCGCTCGTGCGAAATGCGCATTTTGACGTGTTCCTCGTGCCTCCCAGCATGCAAGAACTACAGGCCCGCCTCGCCGGCCGCCATACCGACTCGCCCGAAACCCAGACACGCCGACTGGCTGCCGCCATGGAAGAAATCGCCCACTGGCCCGCGTATCAATACACTCTCTGGAGCAGTTCAAGAGAAGCCGACTTGGCGCAATTCCGAGGCCTGCTCGCCGCCGAACGGCTGCGCTCCCGCCGCCTCCGCGAATTGCCCGGGTACAATTGCCACCCGCTTTTGTAATCGCCGATCGTCGTGCAGCACACGATGAAAATTCGTGTAAACTCAGAACACAGGCGTAGGGCCTCGCATCGCCAGACGCAGGCCTTCGCCGATTTCATCACCCGCAGGTCCCTCGCCCGCTTCATCACCGTCTCACCACCTTAAACTTTCTCACTCAATGGAACATCTGCAAACTCTCGCGATGGCGCTGGGGCTTTCTTCTCTGGTCGGGCTTCGTTTGTACCTCACGGTTTTCCTCACCAGTCTGTCGATCAATCAGGGATGGTTGCAACTGAGCACCACCTATGACTCCCTTGGCATTCTTGGCAGCGACGCCATTCTGGTTGCCTCCGGGGTGCTGTTGGTCCTCGAGTTTATGGCCGACAAAGTTCAGGGGTTTGATTCCGTCTGGGACAGCATTCACACCTTTATTCGCCCGGTGGGAGCCACCATTCTAGCGCTGCAAGTTCTGGGCGACTGGCCCGCTGAAGCGAAGGTCGTGGCCGCCCTCTGCGCCGGAGCGGTGGCCCTGACCGTCCACTCCGCCAAGGCTGGTACCCGTCTCATCGTCAATACGTCGCCTGAACCGTTTTCCAACATGGCGCTGAGCGCGGCCGAAGACGTGGCCGTCGCCGGCATGTTCACCCTCCTGATCACCCATCCGCTACTCGGCGGCGCCGTGCTGCTGGCCAGCGTGCTCGCCTGCCTCTGGTCGATGCCCAAAGTCTTTCGCATGGCCAAAGCCACCCTCCACCTGCTCTGGCAACGCCTCGTCCGCCCGTCCTCCGTGCCCCCCCGCCCCAGCCTGCCGTGCCACCTCTCGCCCGACCATGACATATTGCTGAGTAAAACTACCGGCGCCCACACCACCGTCGACTGGGCCGTCGAAACCATCAGCAGCCGCACCCGCGGGTTCCGGGGACTGGACAACAACCGCTTCGGCCTGCTCATCGCCACTTCCTCCCAGCCCGATACTCTAGTTTTCCTCGCCCGCACCCTCTTCGGACGCTCAGCCGTTCGCCTGCCGCTCGCCGGCTGCCAGTTCGTTCAACAATCCACCTTCCTTAGCGAAAACGTCGTCCTATACCACCGCACCTCCGGACGCCGCACCGTCTTCCGCTTCGCCAAAGCAGAAGCCGCTATCGCCGCCCGCCTCGTCGATGACTTGCGCCTCCGGACCAGCGGAAAAACCAGTTCGCACACCACCTTAGACACTCCCGCACACCCGGCCTCCTCCCCCGCCGGCTATCCTGACCGCCTCCGCCACGCCGCATCGCACAACGGCGCCAATTAAACACCACGGCCAGCCCCCACCATCGGGAGCACCCAAAACCGGTTGAACCCGTCATTGCCAAGAGCTCTGAAATCGGGTGAACTGTGTTCATGATCCGACGACTTCTTTCCGCCGCGCTGGGGCTATGTTTACCGGCCGCCCTCTGGGCTCAGGAAACCGGGGACTTTCGCCCACTTTTCAACGGCAAAGACCTCAGCGGCTGGGTGGTGGTGAATACGGCACCATCGACATGGGCTTTCGACGCAGCCGGGCTGCTGACTTGCACCGGCAAGCCAATTGGCGAGATCCGCACTGAAAAGATGTACCAGAACTTCATTCTGGAGCTGGAGTGGCGCCATTTGCAGCCGAAGGGCAATGCCGGCATTTTCGTCTGGGCCGATGATATTACGGCACGCGGACAGCCGTTTCACCGCGGCATTGAAGTTCAAGTTTTGGAGAATGCGTATGGCCAAAGCGATGGCTACAGCACCCACGGCGACATCTTCCCCATCCACGGCGCCCGCATGACTCCCGTCAACGGTCGCGGCGGAGACCGCGCCTTTCCCACCGAGCAACGGTCCAAGCCCAGCCCCGAGTGGAACCACTACCGCATCGAGTGCCGCGACGGAGCCATCTCCCTCGCCGTCAACGGGAAAGTCGTCACTCAAGGCCACGACTGCCAGCCGCGCCGGGGCTACATCTGCCTCGAGTCCGAAGGCGGGGTCGTCCACTACCGCAACGTCCGCCTGCAGGA
>JALRGB010000320.1 GCA_023253575.1 Verrucomicrobiales bacterium | reverse complement strand
GGCCGAGACATGTGTCAAGACTCTTCTCCTGACCCCTTTTTCGGTCGCCTTGGGGGTTGTGGGTTCATTTTACAGAGCCGGCATCAGGCTCATGATATTCGCCGGTGATTTTTTTTGGCGGAGGAACCCGGCCATGGTTTTCATGTGGGGATCGATGTGGGCGAAGAATTTTTTATAACTGGCGCAGAGGTAATTCAGGCCTTCTTCACCGTCCGGGGTGGTCATGAATCGGTGTTTTGGGCATTCGCCATGGCAGGCGAAGCGCACGCTGCATTCGAGGCAGTATTTGGGAAGCGACCGTGATTTGTTTTCGCCGAAGGCGCGTTGTTGATCCGAGTTCACCATGTCACCGAGCGCCTGATTCATGATGTTTCCGAGTTTGTATTTCGGGTAGACGAAGTGATCGCACGAGTAGAGGTCGCCATTGTGTTCCATGGCGAGGCCTTCGCCACAGTCTTTGAGGAAGAGGCAGAGGCCGGGCCCCATGCCGGCCCAGATGCCGAGCGAGACATCGAACATTTGGACAAACACGCGTCCGACGTCGCGGCGGACCCACTGGTCAAAAATGGCGATCAAAAAGTCGCCATAAGCAGCGGCGGGCACGCTCCAATCGGTGACGGGGGAGGTGGCTTGTCCAGGTTCTGGGGGTTCGGCAAAATCCAGCCCGGTGGTGGCGGCTGCTGGGGTGGGCAGGCGTTCCACGAGTGGAATGAACTGGATGTAGCCGGAGCCGGCCTCGCGGAGGAAATCGTAGATTTCGAGCGGGTGAGCGGCGTTGCGGGCGCTGACGACAGTTAGGGTGTTGAATTCGACGCTGTGTTTTTTCAGGTATTCCACCCCGCGCATGACTCGGTCAAATGTCGGTTTCCCTCCTTTGTCCACGCGGTGGGCGTCATGAAACTCGCGCGGGCCGTCGATGCTCAAGCCAATGAGAAACTGATTTTCTTTAAAGAACTGGCACCAGGCGTCATCCAGCAGGGTGCCATTTGTTTGCAGCGTATTATTGATGACCCGGCCACCGGAGAATTTTTTTTGGAGTTTGACGATCTGTTGGAAGTAATCCAGTCCGAGCAGGGTGGGTTCGCCTCCTTGCCAGGCGAATGTGACTTCCTGAGTTTTTTGCGATTCGATGTATTGACGGATGTATGTCTCGAGGACATCCGGTTTCATCTTGAAGTTTTCGCCTTTGGGAAAGAGTGATTCTTTTTCGAGGTAGTAGCAGTAGGAGCAGTCCAGATTACAAATTGGACCGACCGGTTTGGCCATGACGTGGAAGTTGGCCGTGACAGGGGAGCGGGTATTCAAGGGGGTGATGGTGGCCGGTGGGGCGGGGTGCGGTTACGCGTCCTGCAAGACATGGCGGTTGTTCCAAAGGTAGCGGATGCCGGACCACACGGTGGTAAAGACGGCCAGCCAGAGGAACACTTGTCCCAGCCATGCTGGGGAGAGAGCGGGAATCTCAAAGAATGGAGCAAACCATTGCAATGGAGGTTCTTTGACGGCGAGCCAGAGCAAGCCATAGACGAGCACAGCGATTTGCGCGCCGGTCTTCCATTTGCCCCAGCCATCGGCGGAAAGTACCACCCCGTGAGTGGCGGCCAGCGTGCGCAGCCCGGTGATGAGAAACTCCCGGGCCAGCACAGCGCAGCCGACCCAAGCCGGAATGACGCCGGCCACGGCCAGAATGACAAAAGCAGAGCAGGTCAGCACCTTGTCTACGAGCGGGTCCATGAGGGCACCAAAATTCGTCACCAGTCCGTATTTGCGCGCCAGCCAGCCGTCTAAAAAGTCGGTCACGGAACCGATGATGAAGAGCAAGGCCGCCCAACTCCACGTCCACGGCACTTCCATCGATACGACAGCGACAAAAATGCCGGTCAGAACAAGGCGGGCCAAGGTGATCTGATTGGGTAAATTCAAGAGTAGAGCGGCCGGAATCGGAAGAGAAGACACGCTTCCATACGCCAACCGTCGCCCGGGCTCAATCGTTCATTGCAAGAATCAAGGACAATCTAGAGCCTCGATGGGTTTTTTCCAGATCGGAACTTCCAGCTTCAGCCGGCGTAAAAGCGTCTGGCTGACAGCAAAGGCTTCGGCGCTGTGTGGGGTGGCCACCGCGAGTAGAATCGACGCCTCTCCGGCCGCGACCTCGCCGAGCGTGTGATGGATGTAAATGAGCGCTTGGGGATGATCGGCAGCCGTTTCTTCGGCAAGCGCCCGCAGCCGCGCCTGAGCCATGGGAAGGTAGGCCGTATAACAAATCCCTCGGATCGGAGATCCTTGTTCCATCCCCCGCACTACTCCGGTAAAACATAATTCGGCACCATGGTCCGGCGAATGGAACGAGTGGCTGGTCGCCAAGGGCGTGCTGTCCACGCGGGTGCTGACGCGTTCGGCCGCGGTGGCCTTGGTGCCAGTAGTAGTGGCAGCAGCCTCGGTGGACTGGGCGTGGGCGTGGGGCGCGGGGGATGGCGGGGTCATGACGCGTGTCGATCTCGATCTCGCCGGGATGCGCCGCGTCGTCGAGCGGGAAGGCGGCTGCATCGTATGGGGCGGGGCCATGCAGTTGAGCCCCGCCGACGACATCCTGATTGGCGTCGAGCGCCCGCTGGACTTCGACAGCGAGGGCCAGCTCGTCGCCTCCGTTCTCTCGAAGAAGATCGCCGCGGGGTCGACCCATGTGGTGATCGACATTCCCGTCGGTCCGACAGCGAAGCTCCGCACCATGGAGGCGGCCTCGCTGCTCGAAGCGCGGCTGCGGCATGTGGCCGGTGCCTTCGGCCTCGATATCCGCATCATGCAGACGGACGGCTCGCAGCCCGTTGGCCGCGGCATCGGACCGGCCTTGGAAGCCCGGGACGTGCTTGCCGTGCTGCAGAACGATC
>JALRGB010000307.1 GCA_023253575.1 Verrucomicrobiales bacterium | reverse complement strand
GGCTGTCTTGATGACAAAGTCTGGTTGCTGCGCCGCCAGAGGGTGGTCGAACGCGTCTCGCAGGCCGTCGCGCACCGTCAGCGTGTACGTCTGACCCCGGACCGGCGCCTCCAGTGGGGTGAAGACGCCGCTTTCCCGGCTGCGCCACCGCCATCGACCGTTGAGAGGAGGGGTGATCACCACCGGGGCCGCGCTTTGTCCCAGCTCCAGAGTCTGACCTTCACTTCCCTGCTGAATCATTGGCTCAGGGAAAAACAACTCCACTGTGGTTTCCGGCGTCAACGTCCGGCTCGCACACTGCCATCGCACCACCGACGGGGATGGATCAGTTGGCGCTTCGCTAGGCGCGGGGGCCACAAGAGGGGGCGATGACTCGTCGTCTAACGTGGTATCAGTGTCTGTCTCGGTCTCCGTGTCTGTCTCGGTCTCCGTGTCTGTTGTTGTCACCTCCTCGGCTGCCTCCTCGGTTACTGCTTCCGGTACGGGCGCGGTCACGCCCGGCGTTTCGACGGCGGCCGAGACGGTGGCGACGGCTGCGACGGCGGCGGACGGTGACGCCGTGGGGCTGGTCGATGCGGCGACGCAGGCCAAGGCGACGGCGCCCAGCACCGAGAGAGAAAAAATGGGTTTCATGGGGGCAAAAGGTCAGGGGAGAACGTTGCTAGCGGGGCAAGCCTTTCATCAGGACTTACTTAAATCGCTGAAATTCACATTTGGTAGGTCGGGTGTGAGGGGGAGGGGTGGAGTGGGTCTTGACGACTGGGGGGGCTTGTGGTGAGTGTGTGAAGGTGAGTGTTTTGGCTATTGATCTTCATGACGTCGCGAAAACGTACGCGGGCGGAGTGGCGGCCTTGCGTGCGGTGACGATGCAGGTCGGCGAGGGGGAGATATTTGGATTATTGGGGCCGAATGGGGCGGGGAAGAGCACATTAGTAAAGATTTTGCTGACGATTGTGCAGGCGACTCGGGTGAGCGGTACGCTTTTGGGGCAGCCGATTGGGCATCGGCCGACGTTGGGGCGGGTGGGATATCTACCTGAGGCCTGCCGGTTTCCGGAGTATCTTACGGGGGCTCAGGTGCTTGATTATGTGGGCGGGCTGCATCGGGTGCCGCGACGGGTGCGGCGTGAGCGGGCCTCCGAATTAGTGGAGCTGGTGGGACTGGCGGGGTGGGAAGGGCGGCGGCTTGGCATCTACAGCAAAGGCATGAAGCAACGACTGGGGCTGGCCCAAGCGTTGATCAATGACCCTTCGATCGTTTTTTTGGATGAACCGACGGACGGACTTGATCCGGTGGGGCGGCGGGATGTGGCGGACATTTTGCGTGAACTGCGGCGGCGCGGTATCACGGTTTTTCTCAACAGTCATTTGTTGGGGGAGGCGGAGCGATTGTGTGACCGGGTGGCTATTCTGGCCCGCGGGGAGGTGGTTCGGCACGGGCGGATTGAGGAACTGACGCACGAGGGAGCGGGATACGAAGTGCGGGTCGATGGGGTGATACCGGCAACGGCGGACGCGCTGCAGCGTCTGCTGACGGCCATGAACGCGCAGGCGGATTTTGACCCGCTCGAGGCCTGCACGCGCCTCACGGTGCCTGGTGGCCAAGCGCAGTTGATACAGCCATTGATTGACGAATTGCGGCGGGCCGGGCTGGTGATTGTGGCCATTGTCCCGCGGCGGCAATCGTTGGAGGAATTTTTCATCGGGGTGGTGGGAGCGGCGGCCGGGCGGTCAGGGGCGGTCGGGGGCGGCGGACTGGGCGGACTGGGCGAAAACTAAATTTTTACCTCATGCAATTTGCCGCCATTTTCGCAGACACCTGGCATTTATTGAGTGCCCGCAAAGTATTCCGGGTGTCGGTAGCGATCACGTTTTTGGTGGGGTTTTTGTATGCGTCGCTGGGGTTTAATGACCGTGGGTTTTCGTTATTTTACGTGTTGGAGTTCTCCAACGATCTTTTTTACGAGGGATCGCCGGGGGCCTCGGCGTTGGGGTTGAATGTTTTTTATTATGTAACCGAGTGGTGGACCTCGTTATTGGGGGTGATGTTGGGGTTGATGACGTGTGCCTCGTTATTTCCTGATTTCATGGCGCCGGGGTCGATTGACACAGTGCTTTCGAAGCCGGTGGGGCGGGGGCGGCTTTTTTTCTACAAGTATGTGAGTGGGTTGATGTGTGCGGCGATTTTGGTGGTGTTGCTGGCGGTGATGGCGTGGCTGACGATCCGGTGGCGACTCGGGTTTTGGCATGCGCCGGTTTTCTGGAGCGTTCCGTTAGCGGTGGCGCTTTACAGTTATCTTTTTGGGGTGTGTGTTTTGTTTGGTGTGTGGACGCGCTCGACGTTGGCGTCATTGTTGCTGACGATGCTTTTCTGGCTTGGGTGTTGGGGGCTGCACTGGGCGGAGCAATTGTCGGCGCAGTTCAGTCGGACAACATCGGCGGCGGCAGTGGTGACGGGCGAGGCGGAGGGGATGAATAAGGCGGAAGTAGCGCATCAAATTTTTCGAGGGTTGATGGTGGTGCTGCCGAAGACGAGCGAGACGACGAGTCTGGTCCGTCGGGCTGTGCTGCGCGATCAGGATCGGGAATACCTCAAGGAAATGGAGGTGGACAGTCAGGTGCAGCGGGCGGCCGATCTGGCGCAGCTGCTGGGGCGGCCGCCCGAAGCCGAAGTCATCGTGCGCCAGCGCGTGGTCAAAGACATGGAGGCCATGTCGGCGCTGGAAAAGTCTCCTTGGTACATTCTGGGTTCGTCGCTGGGGTTTGAGGCGCTGGTGGTCGGTCTTGCCTGCTGGATTTTCACCCGCCGTGATTATTAGTTTCCTTCATCCCTGCCTATCATGCCCACCATTCTCGCCATCGCTGCTCATCCGGACGACATCGAATATGTCATGGCCGGCACCTTGCTCCAATTGCAGGCCCGAGGATGGCACGTCCATTATTTCAACCTCAGCAGTGGAAATTGTGGCAGTCTGGAAATGGACGCGGATACCACCGCCCGCGTCCGCCTCGCCGAAGCGCAGGCGTCGGCCGCCCTGCTCGGCGCTGCTTTCTACCCGCCCATCTCCCATGACCTAGAACTGGCTTACGAAATCCCCCTGCTGCAGCAAGTCTTGGCCGTGGTCCGGGAAACCAATCCAGCCATGGTGCTGACCCACTCGCCGGTCGATTACATGGAAGACCACATGGTGGCCGCTCGACTGGCTGTGACAGCAGCAACAATGATTGGCAACAGCGGGAGTAGACAGCAATGGCAACGGGCAACAGGCAACAGTGACAAGCAACAGGCAATGGCAACAACAGCAGCAGCTGTTACGGCAAAGGCCGTGATGGCGGGA
>JALRGB010000293.1 GCA_023253575.1 Verrucomicrobiales bacterium | reverse complement strand
TGTCGCGTACCAACATGATCACTCCTGAATTGTTGACCCGGGCCAATGCGGCCGTCCTTAATGGGGCGCAGGGGCGGGAATTTTTGGACTCTTGGCCGGTGCTGCGGGCGCCTCGGCGCTCTGGTGGCGCGCTGATCCAAGCCAAAAACGGGAGCATTGAGCGGGTCCGGGCTTGGACCGGCCATATCGAGTGCGGGGACGGTCGACGTTATGTTTTTTCGTTATTGGTGAACAACTATGATGGTGATTACGCACGAGATGTGGCTCCAGCGGTGGCGGCGGTGGTCGAGGCGATGTCTGACTGGTGAGCGGGCGTGGCGGTTTTAAATGAAGGGCGGCAGCAACGCAGATTTGCATTGAGGGTGATTTCCGGGTTGGATGGGGCATGTCCCGTTTTGTCTGGTCCTTCTTGTGGTGTTTTTCATTCGGTGGCGCTGGGGCGGCCGACGTGCCGGCGGCAGCGACGGCGGGCGAGGCGTGGCCGGCGCTGACGTTTCATGCAGAACCGCGACCGCTGCCGTCGGGGGCGGTGACAAGCGACTGGCCCCGGCTGCTGGGCGCCCAGGATGCTCCGCACTCAGCGGAGACGAAGTTGCGACATGATTTTCCGGCGGCTGGACCGCCTAAAGTCTGGGAGGTGAGCAAGGGCAGTGGTTATGCTAGCCCGGCGATTGTGGGCGATCGGCTGGTGCTTTTTCATCGGCTGGAGGGTCGGGAGACGATTGACTGCCTGCATCCGGAGACGGGGCGGAGACTGTGGACGCACGACTATGCCGTGGAGTATCGCGATCGTTACGGCTACAGCGACGGTCCGCGGGCCAGTCCGGTCATTGCTGACGGGCGGGTTTTTACCTTTGGGGTGACCTCGATGCTGACGTGCTTGGATCTGGCCTCGGGGCGAGTGCTTTGGAAGCGTGATTGTGCCATGGAGGATGGGGTGCCCCAGTTTTTCTTTGGTTCGGGAGCCACGCCGCTGGTGCAGGACGGGGTTTTGATTTGCGATTTGGGCGGGGCGGGCGGCAAGGATCTGGCTGGGTTTGAGGTGGCGACGGGGGCGGTCAAGTGGTTTACCAAGACGGGGTGGAGCCAGAGTTATTCGTCACCGATTCCGGCGGTCCTGCATGGACGGAAGAGGGTGTTGGTTTTTCAGGGTGGGGAGGGGGATGAATCGCTGGCGTCGCAGGGCGGGCTGGTGTCGCTGGATCCTGCCGACGGAGTGGTCGCGGGGAAATTTTTCTGGCGGGCCGCTCGGTACACCTCGGTCAATGCGGCGGCGCCGGTCCTGTGCGGGCCGGACCGCCTTTTCGTCACTCACGCGTATATCGACAGCGGCAGTGAGTACAACGGCGGTGCCATGGTGCAGGCCCAACCCGATGGCTCGCTGCAGTTGGTGTGGAAAAATGAGAAGCTCGCCTGCCATTGGATGACCCCGGTCTTTCACGAAAATCATCTCTACGCATTCTCCGGGGAAAAAGATCGGACCGCCGAACTCGTCTGCCATGACGCCAGCACCGGCCAAAGCAAATGGCGTACCCGCCTCACTTACGACATCACCCTGCCTCCAGAACAAGGAGGTCGGCCACTCACCGTCGGATTCATGCGCGGCAGCCTGCTGCACGTCGACGGTAGCTTCCTCGCTCTCGGCGAATGGGGCACTCTGGCTTGGCTCACGCTCTCGCCCGAAGGAGTCAAACAAGGCGCCACCGCCCAGCTCTTCACGTCACCCGGAGGCGCGTGGACGCTGCCTGCGGTCTCCAGAGGCCTGCTCTACGTGAGCCAAAATGAAGAAGATAAAATCACCGGCACCAGCCCGCGGCTCCGCTGCTACGACCTGCGCGGCGAATAAGCTGACCGCGTCGCTGTGAGTCGCGGCCGACCGGGTCAGGCGGTCGCCGACTCCATCGGGGCCGGGCGGAGCTGGAGTAGCGGTAGTAGCTCAGTGGCCACACCCGAGTGAGTGATGACTTCCGCCAGCGTGGCGGCAGCCCGAGGAATGTGCCGGAGGAATTCTGGTTTGCCGGCGTTTAGCGCCAGATGGCCATAGGCTCCCAAGGCCTGCATCAGCCGTTGAATGGCGCATTGGGCCAGACGGCGGTCAGATGTCTCCCAGCCGTCATCCCCAGAACGCAGGGCTTGATAGGCCGACCACAATTCATTCCGCTCCGCCAACGTGAAGGTGACATACGGGTCGTAAAGGAGGGAAGCTACGTCGTACTCGGGTCGACCAGGTCGCAATCCTTGATAATCAATTAAATAAGGTTGATCATCTCGGATGATGACGTTTTGCGACTGAAAATCCCGGTGGACCAAAAATGTGGGCAGCGCGCCCAGTTCTCGGCGCAGATCAGTGAGGGCGGCGGAGGTGCGGGCCGACTGCTGGGCGGCGAGTGAGGCGGCGGAGAAGTGGGCAGCGAAGTTGTCGAAGAAATAATTTTGTTCCCAGGCGTAGAGGTCTTCGGTGAAGCCGCTCATGAGTTGAGCCAGGGTCTCGGCCGGCAGGCTGGCAGGTTGCAGGCGGTGGACGCGGGCGATTTCTTCGAGGGTGCGGGTGTAAAGGCGTCGGCGTTCTGGCCACGGGCATTCCTGCAGTGCCCACAAGTCCAAGGCGCCGAGGTCCTCGATCCAAGCGAGTTTTCGCTGGCGGTCGTGGAAGTGGACGGCGGGAACTCGCACCCCGTGGGCCTGCAAAATCTCGGTGGCCGGAAAGAAGCAGATGTTGTCGGGCCGGGCGTCCGTATAACTGACGAGGATAAGGTGCAGTGGGGTGCCCGCTTGGGTCAGGCGATAATAACGCCGATCCGATCCCCCTTTGAGAATGGGTGAGGCCTCAAGCTCCGAGCCGGCCAGCTCGGGAAAGTGGCGGCGGGTCAGGTCAATGAGTTCGGTAACGGTGAAGTCAGGGGCTGGCATCAGAATGACGGCGGGAAACCGGCCAGACTAACCTGCTCACTTCCAGCTGCAATGACCAACGATGAAGTGTCGGCAAACGACCAGCACTGGAAAGAAATGGTGGAGCGAAACCGTAAAAGGAAAGCGGGGCCGAGGTCGATCTGTTGGTGATGAGCGAGGGAAACTGGCTATCGCTTGGGCCAGTTTATTGGCCGGCTCCGTCGGCGGCCATTCTGGTGGACAGTTCATTTAATTCCACTGGCTGGAGGGCGTTGGTACCTACGAATGGGCGGCCATGCGCGAAGAGGATGACGAAGCAGGTACCGATGGAGAGGGCGACAAAAGTCAGGCCTACGGCGCGCGAGCGGCGGTGCTGAGCGTGGAGCAGGCCCATCGAGAGAATGAGCAAAATCGCCAGCATGACAACAACCGTCCAGCGGGCGCGACTGATGCGATACTGGCTCATCTGAATGCGGAGGACTCGTTGATCGATGGCGCTGGTCAGTGCGGCATTCATGGCGTCATGGCCATGCGTTCGGCTGAAGGCGACGAGTTGCTTCTGGCTGTCCGGCCGGTCGCTATGGGCCTGACTTTTAGCCAACAGCGGCCATTCCACCAGTCGGATATGCTCGACGTATTGGCGCAGCAGGGCCTGTCCCTCTTCGCCTCGGGGAGCGGGTAGGAGCTCAAGCTCATAGGCGAAAGACTGGAGCGAAGCTGCTTCGGTCACGATGGCCATTTTGGCCGTATCAGCTGTCTGCCAGACAGACACCGCATTGAAGGAAATAAGCAGGCCAAAGGCCAGCCCGATCAAGGCCACTACCTCGGATTGAAACCCTTCCATTTTCGAGCCATCGCGGCCGGCCAGCCACGGTACCAACACTAAATGCGTGATGACCGCTATAACCGACGAGATCCCCAACACCACGACTACGATGGCAGGTAGAGGCAGCGAAAGAAACGAATCAATGGCACTGTTGGAGACAGTCATAATAAAAGAGTGCAGTAGGGCCGGATCTATCATCTGGCCACTGGATAATCCTCGGAAAGAAAATGTGGCGGGTTCTGCCAGCTGGCGCGGCGGGCGTGGTCGGCTTCGTCGGCGCAGCGGGCGCGGATTGACGAGACGGCGTCTTTCTCTTTATAGTGTGGTCGAATGATGAACCGCCGCGCCTTCCTATCGACATCTGCTGGTGCCCTGCTGGGCGGGCTGGGGCCGTCTGTGTCGGAGGCGGTTGTCCCGGTGGATGCTTTTGAGCGTCAGCGGAAAGTGATTGAGGCGAGTGTGAATCGCGGGCTGGATTATTTGTTGTCGCAGGAGGACATGGAGACGGGCACTTTCCCGGATGGCGCTTATGGCCGATCGACGGGGATTTCCTCGCTGGTGGGGATGGCGATTCTCTCGACGGGGCATCGTCCTGGGGCGGGGAAATTTGGCCGGGCGTTGGACCGGCGGATTGATTTTGCGCTTCGTCATGCCAAGGAGAACGGGTTGATTGAATCGGGTGATCACGGGCATGGGCCGATGTATGCGCACAATATCAGCACGCTTTTTTTGAGTGAGTGTTCTGGGATGGTGAGTCCGGAGCGGCAGAAGCGGCTGGATCCGGCGTTGGCGGCGGGGACGCGGGTATTGCTTGAGTCGCAGGCTGTGCGCAAGGATCCTGACCAGCAGGGTGGCTGGCGGTATTTTCCTAATTCGACGGACAGTGATTTGTCCTGTTCGGGCTGGGCGTTGATGAGTTTGCGATCGGCGAAACTGAATGGGGCGCCGGTGCCCAAAGAGGCGATTGATTCGGCGATTGCTTATGTTTTGCGCCGGCAAAACAAGCGCAATGGTCATTTCGGATACATGGGTGATAGCGACCATGCGGACACCCTGAGTGGGGCGGCGCTTTTGAGTTTGTGTGTGTGTGGGAAGTTTGATGACCCCTTGGTGGTGCAGGGGGCTGACTGGGTGTTGAAGAATTACAAGCGGTTGCCGGGCAACCAGTTTGAGTACTACGGCAACTATTATAATGCGCAGGCGATGTTTCAGATGGGCGGGGCCTACTGGCGAACGTATTCCGACTGGATGTACGAGCATTACCTCAAGTTGCAGGAGGAAGAGGGCGATTGGGAGGGGACCAGTTATGGGCGGGTTTATTCCACGAGCATGATGATTCTGGCGTTCACGGTGCCGTACCGCCAGCTGCCGATTTACCAGCGGGACGAGCGGGTGGACGAGGAAGAGGTGGTGGGAGGCGGGTGATCCCCGATGGATGCGACGGGGTGGCGTGGGGATGATTTATGATTACGGTGGCAAAGTGAAATCCCCCACATTATTTTTTGTTGCGGCCGTGGTGGCCGGACTGGCTTCGGTTCCCTCCTCGATGGGATCTGATCATTGGCCTTGTTTCCGTGGTCCCAGCCGCCAAGGGGATGCGTTGACGAGTGTGTTGCCGTCGCGGTGGTCGGAAACGGAGGGGGTCAAATGGAAGGCGGCGATTCCTGGGGAGGGGCATTCTTCTCCGATTGTGTGGGGCGACGATGTTTTTGTCACGACGGCGACTGATGACGGTCGGTCGTGCCGAGTGATGTGTTTGGATGCGGCAACTGGGGCGGTGAAGTGGAACACTGAAGTTTTCCGGCAGGAGACTGGACGCAAAGAGAGCCGCAACACGTATGCCACGCCCACGCCTTGCACGGATGGCGAGCGTGTGTACGCCGTTTTCGGCGGCGGGGGCATCGCGGCTGTCGACTTTTCCGGGAAGGTCGTCTGGACGTTTCAGGAGTTTCGATTTTACAGTCGCCACGGACTGGGGGCATCGCCGGTCTTGGAGGACGGGCGACTGGTTATGCCGTGGGACTGGAGCACGGATCCGGCGCAGGAAGGCAGCGATCAGGAGCGGGTCGGATGGCAGCTGCCATGGAATCGGTCCTATGTTTTTGCGTTGGACGCGGCCACCGGCACCCTCGCCTGGAAAACGATGCGCGGGTCGTCCCGCATCGCCCACATCACCCCCAATGTCTGGGTTGATGAAACCGGTCGCAAACAAGTTGTCAGCGGGGCGGGTGATGTCTTGCAAGGATTTGATTTGCAAGGCGGGGCCCTGATCTGGACGGCGAAGAATGACGGAGAGGGAGTAACGCCTTCCGTCCTCATCGCCGATGGCATCGCCATTCAAGCGAACGGGTACGGTGGCGCTGATTCGGTGCGGGCCTTTAAACTCGCTGGCGCCAGCGGCGACATCTCCGAATCACACTTCGCCTGGGAACAGGATAAGAATCCCCCCAAATTGCCATCCATGATCTACGCCGCCCCCAACGTCTACTGCCTCACCGAAGCCGGTATGGCGTGGTGCGCCGATGCCAAAACCGGCGATGTGCACTATCGCGAACGCCTCGGCGGTACTTTCGCCGCCTCACCCATCGTCGCCCAAGGCGTCATCTACGCCACCGCCGACGACGGAGTCACTCACCTCGTGGCCGCCACCCCCACGTTCAAAGTCCTCGGCCGTAATCCCCTCGGTGAAAAAGTCCAAGCCTCGCCCGCAGTCGCTCACAACCGCCTCTACATCCGCGGCCAGAACCACCTGTTCTGCATCGGTCAGTAGTGGGTCGACCGCTGACAGCCGACGGCCCAGTCGATATCAGCGGCGCATTCCGGTCGGTCTAGAGGCGGAATCTTGCCGTCGACCGGCAAAATTATCGGGCGACGGCCCGGCTGCGAGGCAATTTATGACGTGGCGATGCGGCCGTTAGTCGTGGCGCGCGCAGTATTTATAGCGTTGATAATCAATAGAATATGAGATATAGAACACTCTTTTCCCGACGAGTTGTGGGAATTTCCTGAGGGTGGGGGCGAGTGGAGGCTGATGTAACGTGTCCTTGTGGGATGGTGCAAATGCGCTATCGGCTGGTGCATGTCGAGCAACGCAAAATCTGCAGCTACAAAATCCGGGTTGATTGTGGTAACCGGGGCCGCCGGGCTGATTGGCAGCGCCGTCGCCTGGGCCTTGAATCGTCGAGGCCAAGAAAACTTGCTTTTAGTTGATTGTCTGGACACGACGGAGAAGTGGAAGCATCTGCCGCCGCTGCGGTATGCCGACTACATGCAGGCTGATGATTTTGCAGCCAAGTTGCATTCGGCGCCGGCGCATTTTGGCAATGTGCATGCTGTGTATCATCTCGGTGCCTGTTCAGCTACGACCGAAAAGGATGCCGGATACCTCATTCGTAATAATTTTGAGTACACAAAAAATGTGTGTGCTTGGGCCTTGAGTCGTCGGTCGAGGTTCATCTATGCCAGTTCTGCGGCCACCTATGGTGACGGGGCTCACGGCATGGATGACAAGGCGGATGATCTGGCCCGCTTGCGGCCGCTGAACATGTACGGGTACTCGAAGCACCTGTTTGATCAGCATGCGCAGCGCGCCGGATTCTTGCGTCATATCATTGGTTTGAAATACTTCAATGTGTTCGGGCCGAATGAGGATCACAAAGGTGAGATGCGCAGTGTGGTGGCCAAGGCCTACGAGCAAATCCTCGCCACCGGTCGTTTGAGTTTGTTTAAAAGCCACCGTCCTGATTACGAGCATGGTATGCAGCAGCGCGACTTCCTGTATGTGAAGGACGCGGTCGACATCACGCTGCACCTTGCCGACAAGCCGCTGGCCGGTGGATTGTATAATGTCGGCTCGGGCGAAGCCAAGACATGGGTCGATCTGGCACACGCGATTTTCGCTTCACTGGGACGCGATCCGCAGATCGATTTTGTCGATATGCCCGAGTCGTTGCGCGGGAAGTACCAGTATCATACGTGCGCGGATATCGCTAAACTTCGCAGTACGGGATATACCAAGGCGATCACGCCGCTGAGTGACTCGGTGCGCGACTACGTCGTCAACTATCTGGTACCCGGGCGGTTCCTAGGGGACGAGCCGGCGGGGACGATTTAGGGCCAATGGCAACCCGCTGCGGTTTACGCCATCGATTTAAACCACCGCGGGGCTAGAAGCGCCAGCTTTGCATCCACTCAGTGGAGTGGATTCATGGCGAGTCCGTATTTGCCAGTAGGCTCAGTGAGACTGTGCGTCTTTGAGGTCTGGGCTGGTTTTGATGGTGTTGTTTTTCCCGCACAGGATTCGGTGCGGGGTAACAGGTGATTCACTCCAGGTGAAAGCGAGGATGGTTACGAGGTGACCGGCGCCGATGAGGTGAGCGGCTCCTCCCCGGATAATGATTTCGCCGGTGCCGGCTTCATCTGGAATGACATACGTTTCCAGACGGGCGCCGCTGGTAATCGAGGCGACCAGTACCTTTTCTCCTTCCCACAGATCTGCCGCGAGCATCAGATCCCTTGGGATACTGATACTGCCTTCATAATCAACTTCGGCCCCGGTAATGGTGGCGCGGTGAATCTTGGATTTCAGGAGACTTCGGAGCATTGGAACGTCCGTTCATCAACGCTCACACCGCGCCTGACGTCAACCCCTCCGCCATAGCTCTTCGTATGGGCTGGTGGAGTAATGCCGGAGGGAGTCGATGCTGAGTGCGGCGGCGAGCAGGAGACCGAGCCCGAGGCAACTGGCGTGGGCGGGTGTTGGCGTAGTCGGCCAGTAGCTTATTAGGCTTTGCACGATGAGAACGCCGGCGATGGCGCCGGGGATGATGGATCCATGGCCTCCACGGAGGCGCGCGCCGCCGAGGAGGGCGGCGGCCAGAGCGGACAGAGAGTGGTGGGCGGCGGGGTGCCAGGTCTGTGGGGATGGGGAATCCAGTAGCGCGGCGGTGGCGGCGGCAGTGCCGGACAGGACCAACAGGCCGAGAGTGAGCGGAATGGTGGGCAATCCGGCCCGGCGGATGATTTCTGGATGACTGCCGAGGGCGCGCAGTCGAGGGCCGCAAATGGTGTGCGTGAGCACCCATTGTCCGGCCAGGAGAAGGCCGGCGGTCGTGGCGATGACCGCGGCGGTGGAGGGTGGATGGGGGAGAGACGCGACCGGTAGACATACAGTGGTGGAAGCACCTTGGAGGGCGCGGGCCAGAGCCTCCCATACGAAGAACAGGGATCCGGTTGCGAGGAAGGCGGGTATTTGGCGTCTACCGATGAGCCATCCATGAATGACGCCGCAGGCAGCGCCCGTGCCTAAGAGGATGGCCATCCGCAGCGGCCAAGGGGCGGCCGCCACGGCGGGGCTGCTGGCGACGACGGCGACCAGCCCCATGACGGCTCCGAGTGATAGATCGATTCTGCCGGCCATCAGCACCACCGTCAGGCCGGCGGCCAGTATCATGTCCGGGGCCGACCGGGCCAGCATGAGAGCAAAGTTTTCCGGGGCAAAAAACGCCGGCTGAAGCGCGGCCGTGACCAGCCACGTGAAGGCCAGCAGGGCGGCTGGATGTAGCATCCAGACGGCTCGCCCCGTGCGGTCGCTTGGCCTGTCACGGTCGGAGTGGTTCATGAATGGCGAAAAGAGTGACGCCAACTGGCGGTGCCTTCTCCCGGCGTCAGAGCGGCGGCGGCGGCCAGAATGACGGCGATTTTCATGATGAGCAAGGCGGAGGAGGGTATTCCGGCTGCCATCAGAACAGCGTCCATGGGGGCCATGATCATGGCCCCGGCCACTACGGTCCAGACGTGCCAGCGGCCGCCCAGTTGCCGGCGAAATAGCCACGAGCTGATCAGGGCGGCGGCTAGGGCTTCCAGCAGCAGAGGGATCCCGGGCCATCCCGTGGATGACGGGTGGTGCGGCTGCGGGCCGACCTCAATGATGGCGGCCACGGCGGCCAGCAGGCCACTGCCGCCGTAGAGGCCGATGGACATCGATGCCATCGGTAGCCCAGAGGCTCGCGCGGCCTGTGGATTCAGGCCGATGGCCTGCAGCCATCGGCCAAAAACGTGTTTTTGCATGAGCAGGTGCACGGCCGTTCCCACGGCCACGGCCATGCCACCAGCGGCGGCAAGGTGGCCGCCGGGCAGAGTGAATTCATCGGGCAGGGCGCTGCGGCTCGGGGCGGCCGGGCCCCAGGCCATCGCCCCGGAAATGACCAACAGACTGGTTAGCGTGACCATGGCCGGAGGCAGATTGAACCGCGAAATGGCCAGCCCGTTTATGAGCCCAAGGATAAGCCCCACACCCAGCATGGCGGCCACCCCGGCCCAGACCGGAGCCTGCCCGGTCGTCATCAACCATCCTCCAGTGAGCGAGGCGGCGTGCATGATCGAGATGAGGGAAAGATCCACTCCGCCGCCGCGCAAGACGACGGACGCCGCCAAAGCCAGCACAAACAGTGGCATGAGCCCGCCGAGGATGGTCACAACAAGATCAAGAGTCATCGACAATAAAGAGCCACCATAGATCGCAGACCCTGACCCGTCCGTCGAGCACTTCATCGTGGCCTCCAGTTCCGTCCGTCGGGCCTTCGCGTGCAGTTCGAAAGGGCCGCGAGGGGCCGGAGGGACAGGCCATGAGAGAGCGGAATCTGAGACACCCACATGTGTCATCGGATTGGCCGTCCAATGAGTGGGTATCTCACCTCCGTCTCTCGGCGGGCTCGGGCCGCGCTTTAAGGCGCTGGCGCCGCTCTTCAAGGCGCCGGCGCCGCGCTTCTACTACCTGTTCACCAAACCGCAGTGGGGTTCCTGGCTCGTGAAGGGAGCGTTCGTGCTCCTCGGGTTCGGCCTGTTCGGCAGCCTCTGGTTCCTCGGCGGCCTCCTCAATCACGATCGACTCGGCGAC
>JALRGB010000260.1 GCA_023253575.1 Verrucomicrobiales bacterium | reverse complement strand
CGGGCTTGGAGCAGGCGGCGCATTATTTTCCCACTGCGGGGTTTGGGCAGGCTCGGGGTGAATTCGATTTCTTTGGGAGCGACGGCGGAGCCGAGTTTTTTGCGAGCGAAGCCGAGGAGTTCGAGTTTCAGGGTTTCGGTTGGGGGGTGGTTTAATTTGAGAGTGACGAAGGCTTTGACGAGTTGGCCGATCATGGGATCGGGGCGACCGATGACGGCAGCTTCGGCGACGGCTGGGTGTTCCATGAGGGCGCTTTCGACCTCGAACGGGCCGACCATGTGACCGGATGTTTTGATGATGTCATCGGCGCGGCCGACGAACCAAAAGTATCCGTCGGCATCACGCCGGGCTAGATCACCGGACAAATACCAACCGTCGGCGAAGCATTTTTGGTAGCGATCTTCATCGTGCAGATACCCTCGGAAGAGCGAAGGAAATCCTGGGCGAAGGGCGATTTCGCCGGTGGTGTTGGGGGTAGTGATGACTTCGATGCCGGATGAGCTACGCCGGACGATGGCGGCCTCGATACCAGGGAGCGGGCGTCCCATGGAGCCGGGTCTGATTGGGCAGGCCCAGTAGTTGGCGATCATGATGCCGCCGGTTTCCGTTTGCCACCAATTGTCGTGGATGGGTAGGCCGAGCGTGCGTTCACTCCAAGCGACGGCTTCGGCATTCAGTGGTTCGCCGACGCTGAGGATGAGGCGGAGGGCGCTCAAGTTGTATTTTTCCCGTGGATTTTCGGTCATACGCATGAGCCGACGGATGGCGGTGGGGGAGGTATACCAGACGGTGACTCGTTCGGTAGCGAGGATGTGGTACCATCGGGTGGCGTCGAAGCCGGCTTCGTCCACGATTTGGGTCACCCCATGAAGCAGGGGCGAAATCACACCATAAGAAGTACCGGTGACCCAGCCCGGGTCGGCGGTGCACCAATAGACGTCATCGGGGTGGAAATCGAGCACCTGATGGCCGGTGGCAAAGTGCGTCAGCAGAGCTTGATGGACGTGGATGGCGCCTTTGGGTAGCCCGGTCGTGCCGCTGGTGAAATGGAGGAGCGCCATGTCATCGGGAGAGGTGTAGGGAATGATGAATTCATTGGACGCCAACGCCATGAGTCTTGGAAGCGAGCGCGTGACGGCATCGTGGTCATCGGTGGCATCCGTCAGGAGGATGGCCTGCAAAAACGGGAGACGGGACCGCAGAGGCGCGATTTTTGTGCGGTATAGATTTTCGGTGGTGACCAGGACGCGGGCGTCGCCGCGGGTCAATCGTTGGAGAATTGGGTCCGGTCCGAAGGCGGAAAAGAGCGGACAGAACACGCAGGTATTTTTGAGTGTGCCCAAGGCGACGGTATACAATTCAGGAATACGGCCGGTCAGGGAGAAAACGCGGTCGCCTTTAGCAACACCCAAAGTGCGCAGGACGTGAGCGAAGCGGTTGCTTTGGCTGGCTAGTTCCTGATAGGTAATATCGCGGTGCTGGCCGGACTGGCTCAGCCACCGGATGGCTATGTGCGCCGCTCGCGGGCTGCGGGCATGGACGTCGACTGCGTAATGGGCAATGTTGAGTCCGTGGACGCCGGGCTGGTTGCCCAGCTGTGAGACGACCCCGGACCACGTGAACTCAGCGCAGGCTTGATCGTAATTGAGCAGATTCGGCGGCACCTGCCATGCAGCGGAAGACGTTGGAATCGGTTTCCAAGTCATGAAAATTGGGGAGGGGTGGGAGGAGGAGAAAGTGAAGACGATAAGTCAAAAACCGCCTAAACCTATTTTATCTGAATGCGCGCGATTGCCAAACCGAGGTGGTTTATTTTTCTTCCGCTTCTCGCAATACCGTTTCGTCGCCGGTCAGGTCCCGCCTCGCCAGCAGACTGACAGTATCTCGGTTTTGGCTGGCGGTTTTTATGTCTGCGGGACGGACGAGTGAGGCGGTAGGGATTTAGACAAGGCAGACGGTGGCAAAGAGCCCGCGGCTTTTTCTTCGCGATACCAGCGATCGCGGAGCCAAGCGACGATACCGAGGGCGGAGACGCCGAGCACGACGTAATAGAAGATGAAGACGACTTCTTTGACGCCGCTGGTGAAGCCGTAGCTATGGAGGCCGACGCCGAGCAAGTTGACATGCCACCACGAAAAGGCGACGACGGCGCCATTGAGGAGCGTGAGCAAAGCGAGGCCGAATTCCTTGATATAGCCGCCGAGGCGGGCGTGGAGGATGACGAGGTTGCCGAGCACGATCATGAGGGCGCCGTTTTCCTTCGGGTCCCAGCCCCAGAAGCGGCCCCACGAGTCATTGGCCCAGAGGCCGCCGAGGATGGTGCCGACGAGGGAGAAGAGCAATCCGAAGCAGACGAGGCCGTAGGTACAGCCGACGAGGGTTTTGTAGAATTCGGCGTCTTTGCGTGCGGGGTCGAAGAGGCGGGCGATGAGGTAGACGGCGGCGAAGCCGGCGGCGAGCAGACCGGCGGCGTAGCCGATGTTGATGGTGGTGACGTGGATGCTGAGCCAGAAGTTAGTATTGAGCACGGCTTGGAGTGGTTCCAAGGTATCGGTGGCCTTCCCGGAGTCATGTTTCATGGCGAGGAACATGCCGACAGCGGCGAGACCGGCGGTCACGGGCATGGCGAGTTTTTTGCGGGTGATCCATTCGGCGACGAGGCCGAGGATGACGACGAAGGCGGTGATGAAGAGGATGGTTTCGTAGAGATTGGTGACGACGGACGTGATCCAGCGACCCATGATAACGGAGCGGATGACCATACCGGCGACGAGTAGGATCAATCCGGCGGTCATGGCGATCCAGGTGCCACCGTGCAGGAGGCGTGAGCCGCGGCTTCCGGGGGCGACCAGCCATGAAATGGCTTGAAAGAGGAAGGCGAAGGTGAAGATCTGCAGGGTATAGTAGAAGAAATCGGCGCGATTGTAGAAGATTTCCCAAGGTACCCGCCATTCCTGACCGCGGGTGGTGGCGGCGTCTTCATTTTGACTGGCGAGTTGATTAAGGGTGGTGGCGAAGGCTGGGCGGTCATCGCGTTGAGCGGCGAGCGATTCCCAGTCGCCCAGTCCTTTGACGGCCATTTCCTGCATGGCGGGCGCGATGAGGCCGGCGATGATCATGTGGCCGAGGCTCATCCATTCTTTTTTGTCGCGATCTGGGTGGGGGTAGGGCACGAACCACTGGCTGCGCACGGCGAGGTCGCGCACGTTTTGGGGGACGTCATCGAAGCTGAGAGACCCGCCGGACTGACGCAGGACGCTGGCGAACGCGCTGAGCGGGAGCCGGCCATCCTTCATGACGGCCGCGACCAACGGCGGCGGGGTGCCGCCTCCTGGCTGAATGCCCTGACGCGCCCAGTCCAGAGTGCCGAGCATCGTCTGGAAGTCGGCCGCATTTTGGGCGAGGTTGATGATCATTGATTGTTGCGGCTGCCGATCCGCCTCTTTGATCTTTGAAAACTCGGTGTAGAGCTCGCGCAGTTTTGGCATGGCGGGCTCGACCTCAGCGAAGCTGTAGCGCTGGCGGCGGGAGTCGTGGGGAGTGATACCAGCGAGGCTGACGGCGCTTGGGTCATCCACGACGAAGAGCGGGTAGTGGCGTGCTTTTTCCGGATAAAAGAGCACATCCATCAGCCACTCGGTGGGTTTCAGAGTGCGGCGGGAGTCGTCGGCATATTTGAGGCGCAGGGTGCGAGTGCCGTGGAAGCGCAGCAGCTTGTAGGCGGCCATGGTTTCGACGGGTTTAATGCGGCCATCTTCCTGTACGGGCATGCGAGCGAAGCGCTCGACGGTGTCGCGGGGCCAGGATGGCAGCTTGTACTCGGTGCTGATGGCGAGCTTGCCGGTATTGGAGAGGATTTCTCCGAGCGAGATGCCGAACATCACGAGGATGACGGCGAGGACGGGCAGCAGGCGTTTCCAGTGTTTCATGGCGGCGAAAGAATCGGGTGGTTAGGCGGCGGTGGGGGCGCTGGCGGCGGCGGCGCGCTTTCGTGATGACCGGCTGATGGCCTCGGCTAGTTTCATGCAAAAATGAAGAGTCATGCCGACGGCGGCCATGATGGTCCCCCAGACGGGCCATTGATCTGACGGGTTTTTGACGACGGCGAAGACCGAGTACATTTCGGAGCGCGGGCGGGCGGCGGTCCATTGGTCATTGTAGGACGCTTGGAACAACGTGTATCCTTGGTGTCGCAGCGGTTTGTTCATTTCGATTTTAATCGGCTGATCGACCCCGTTGTCTCGTTTAATGACGTCGCTGGAGAAGACTTTAGGGCGCATGGTGCCTGGGTGTTTTTCGTGAGTGAACTGGGTCAGGGTCACGGTGAATGGTAATTCCCAAGTCTGGCGTTTGAAGCGCAGGGTAAAGACGCGACCATCGGCGGTGCGGTAAGTGACTGGCGCGGTGGCGACTTCCCAGAGCAGCAGTTGTTTTTCCGCTCCATCGGTTGATTTCACGGTGGCGAGCACGCCGGCGAGGTTGGCTTCGGCGCTCATGGCCGCCTTTTCAGGCCGGAGGTAGAAACCATCGATGACCGGCTGTCCGGCAGGCGGCGGGCGCATGGCGGCGGATTCGGCGAATGTGTTTTTAGCGTAGTTGGAAAGCGTGAT
>JALRGB010000197.1 GCA_023253575.1 Verrucomicrobiales bacterium | reverse complement strand
CCCAGACGCCGCCACCAGCCAACCACACCTCGCCTCCCTCGCCGCCCAATCGGTCGTCCTCACCCACATGCACACTCCGCTGGCCACCAGCGTAGGCCATGAGGCCAGCTTGCTCACCGGCCAGACACCCAACACCCACGGCCTGCAAACCGCTCGACCGTCCCGCCAAAGCGTCGACCACACTCTCGCCTCGTCCCCACTCCTCCCCGCTATCCTCCACCACGAAGGATACTCCACCGCCGTCCTCGGAGGCGCCGGCGCCGGCGCTTTCACCACCGCCCACGGCCTCGGCTTCACCCAGATCGAAACCCCCTCCGACGACACCTACCCAGCCCACCTCGCTAGCCACGTCTACCCAGCCCATTTCATCATCCCCACCTGGCTCGATAACCGCCTCGGCCGCCGCCTCCTCCCCGGATTAACCGTCCTCCCAGGCCGCATCTCACCCGACGAGGTCACCCAACGTCTCACCGCACACCTCGACGAAGGCGCCCTCTCCGACACCCCGTTCTTCTTCCAAGCTGTCTATTCACACCCCGAGCCGCCCCACTCCACCACTCCCACCACTCCCACCACTCCCACCACCCCACTCCAGCCGCCCGTCACCACCCCGCCCCCACCACGGTCGTTCGACGACCACCTCGCCCTCATCCTCAAATCACTAGAAAAAAACGGGCTGCGGGACAACACCATCCTCGTCGTTCTCGGCCGCCCGTCACCTCCACAAAAACCCTCTCCTCTCGCATCCCCGTCTCCTCTCGCCGGCTCGACCAAACTCGTCGACGCCGCTGGCTCAGTCGACGCCGCTGGCTCAGCCGACGCCGCTGGCTCAGCCGACGCCATCAACAACGCTCCAATTCCGGTCATCTTCCACGTTCCAGGCCAATCCTTTGCCCCGGGCCTCATCCGCCAGCTCACCCGGGCTTTTGATCTGGCCCCCACTCTGTTGGAGGTACTCGGCCTACCCGTTGATCCTGCCATGGAGGGAGTTTCGCTGGTTCCCTCGCTGAAAAACCCCGAACTCCCGCTCGCCTTGGCCGATTATGGCCAATCCCCGGGATTCCCTGACGAGCTTCCTGGGCCAGAAGCCACCGCCAGCGATCGCCATCATTTTCGCGAACACGTACAACTCGATCCCACCGCCGGCTACCGGCTGGTCCTGCGCGACGAATCCTCCATCATACGCCGCAAAATCCGCTGGCTGCGTACCAATCACTGGCACCTCGTCTTCACGCCGGCCAGCGCCTCCGCCGAAGGCGTTGATACTTGGCAACTCTTTGATCTGCGCTCAGATCCAGACTCGTCCCGCGACGTGAAACTGCAAAACCCCAAAGTCTGGCAATCAATGGAAATGGCCTTGCGCCGCTGGGTTGATGAAAAAAAAGAAACCCGCATCACGGAAATCTTCCCGGACGGCGAACCGCCAGCCGTGGTTCTCCCGGGCACGTAAACGGCTCGCCGCTGCCGCACGCCTCTGGCCCGGCTGGCTCGCCGCCGCCGTCGCCCTCAGCGTCTTCCTCACTCTTCGGCACCACGCATCCACCCAGCGCGCCGCCAACCAGCGCCTCCATGCCGTCACTCAAGAAATCCGGTGGGTCGAACGCGCCGTAGCCACCGCCGCCATCACTCAACACCTCCCCCCAGGCGCCGTCATCCCGTCCGCCACCTGGCAGAAGTATGTCGACCCCGCCGCTCCGCCACACCTCAAAACAGACGGACGCGATTCCTTCGGCCACTCTTTTGGCCCTCAACAAGCCGATCACTCCATCGCCGTGCCCGCCCCCACTCGCCTCCTGCTCACCCCCTCCCACCGCTGACCCTGGGCCCGCGGCGCCGCTTCCAGCAGGACACTTTATTCTTGTCAGGCTAAAGAAAT
>JALRGB010000266.1 GCA_023253575.1 Verrucomicrobiales bacterium | reverse complement strand
GCGTACGAAGGGTGTGCGGCGCGCGTTGCGCAGGTAGCAGGTGATGACTTTGGCTCCGGTGCGGTCGATGAGGAAGCCGGTGCCGTCAAAAAGCTTCATGAGCGATCCTGTGACGGTGATGCGGCCTTCGGCGAAAAGGACGAGCCGACCGCCGGTCGCGAGGAATTCGGCCATGCGTTTGGCCGCGTACGGCGACGCCGTGTCTACGGGGAAAGTCCGTCGGTTGACCATCATCTTGCGGTGCACATACGACGTCCGGGCCGTCGTTGCACTGGTCACAAACTTCCAATCCTCATCCAGTACCGCGAGGAGAAACAACCAGTCCAGCCACGAAACATGATTGGGAATCAATAAGACTGGGCCCGGTGTTTTGAGTGATTCGACGTTAAAGGCGCGGAACCGGAACCAGAGGCTCACGAAGAGATGACAAAGAAATTTCATGAAGAAGCGGAAAGGTGAAGGTGTCTAAAGTCGGGCCATCGAGAGTGGGCGGCCGCTGCCGGCGAGACTGCTGGGGGTGAACGTCAGAAAGCGATGGCTTTCTGACGAAACCCTGAAGCGAATGTTGTGATCATGGGCCAGCCATCGTGGCGGAACAAGCTCGGGTTGATGGTCGCGGACGCGCGCATCGGCGGCGGCGCCCGAGACCGAAAGAAGCGCGGAAGAAAAGCGTGCGCCGGGTGAGCGGCGGCTGGCGAGGGCTGGCGGGCGAGGGCTGGCGGGCGATGGCTGGCGGGCGATGGCTGGCTGGCACCGGATGGTTTCCCGCTTGGCAAGCGACCGGCTTAGGCGTAAGCAACGAGTTAATGATGGTTCTTTTCGCTGCTTATTTGACATCCGCGCAGTATTTATCTCCGGCGATTCAACTGACGCTGGCCGTGGCTTCTTTTGTTTTTGGGGCCTGTGTGGGGTCATTTCTCAACGTGGTTATTTACCGGCTGCCGCTCGACATGTCGGTCTCCAATCCCCGGCGTTCCTTTTGTCCGGCGTGCAAGTACCAGATTCCGGTGTGGCATAATCTTCCGTTGGTGAGCTGGCTGGTCTTGCGCGGGAAATGCGCGAACTGCCGGGCTCCGATTTCCCCACGATATTTATTTGTCGAGTTGCTGACGGCGGTCTTGTTTCTGGTGATTTTCCTGTGGTTTGGGCGTGATCAGCCGTGGGTGGTGCTGCCGTTCTGGGGGTTTGGGGCCTTGTGTGTGGCGGCCACGTACATTGATTTTGATCACATGATCATTCCTGATGAAATCACGTTTGGCGGGATGGTGGCGGGGGTGGTGTGCAGTGTGATTTTCCCCTGGATGATTGTCAGTGAGGCCACGTGGATCACGGAGTGGCTGCCGTCGGGGATGCGTTCGGATTTGCGGTGGACCAATCTGGCTGAGTCATTGCTGGGTGCTGGTTCTGGGTTATTGTTAGTTTGGCTGGTGGTTGGTTTTGGCAAGCTGGCTTTTGGTCGGTTGAAGTATGAATCGGTCGAGCCGGTGGGGTGGGACGTCAGTCAGTCTGATGGCGAGCCGGAGCCGGTGATTATGCTGGGTGTGGAGCGGCATTTGTGGACGGATGTTTTTTCGCGCAAGACGGACCGGTTGCGGATGACGTGCCAGTCGTGCCTGCTGAATGGCGAGGAGCAGGGGCGGGGCGAGCTGGTGCTCAGTGTGGACACCGTTCAGTTCACGCCCGAGGCGGGCGGTGGGGGTGTGACGCGCCAGCTCGAGGAGGTTCAGCACATGGCTGGCCGCATGACCAAGGCGGTGGTTCCGCGCGAGGCCATGGGGCTGGGCGATGTCAAATTTATGGGGCTGGTGGGGGCCTTTCTCGGCTGGAAGGCGGTTTTATTCACCCTGTTCTCGGCCAGTATTGTGGGCAGCGTTGTGGCGGTGGTTATGATTATCATCAAGCGTCGCGAATGGGCGGCTCGCATTCCCTTTGGTCCCTATCTGGCGCTGGGCTCGCTGTTCTGGGTGTTTGTCGGTCCCGCGTTTTTAAATTGGTATTTGGCTTTGAGCAGCGGCTTGCGTACCATGTAAACGAATGACTGGGAGGTCAATAAGGCCAGAATGGCCCTAGTTCGTACGTTCTTCGCCTGCTTTAAATCTTCATTTTAGCTTATGACCCGGACATTTTCATTTTCTGCGATTTCGATGGCGCTGGCGGCGGGAGCGGTCGTGGGGGTAGGAATCGGGATGGCGGTTTTGGGTCGAGATCCTAGTTCTAGGGCTGGGGCGGTTTCTGGGGGAGCT
>JALRGB010000263.1 GCA_023253575.1 Verrucomicrobiales bacterium | reverse complement strand
CAGCTACCCCGCCATCATCCAGACGGCGGACGGCCGAGTGCACATTTCCTATACCTGGAAGCGCCAGCGGCTGCGGCATGTCATTGTCGATCCCAGTCAGCTGCGGTAACGGGCCGTCCGCCGCGCGCCGCGCGGGCTTCTCGCTCTTGCCCCGCCTCAGGTCATGAAACACCTCAGTTCCGCCCTGCTCGTCCTCTCGGTCCTGCTGCCAGCCTCTTCACTGCCGCTGCCGGCTGCCGTTGAGCATCCCAATATCATCTTTATCCTCGCCGATGATTTGGGGTACGGAGACTTGGGGTGCTACGGCCAAAAAGTGATTCAAACGCCACGGCTCGATCGCATGGCTGCCGAAGGCATGCGCTTTACCCGGTTTTACGCCGGGGCCACTGTCTGCGCTCCCTCTCGAAGCGTGCTGATGACCGGCCAGCACGGAGGGCGGACCCGGGTGCGCGGCAACGGGCCGGGCGCGACCGGACGGGGTCAGGAGTTGCGCGCCGACGATGTCACCGTGGCCGCCGTCATGCGCGAGGCCGGATACGCCACCGCGCTCATCGGTAAATGGGGGCTGGGCGAACACAGCTCACCCGGCGGTCCGCTCAAACAAGGGTTCGATTTCTTCTTCGGCTATACCGATCAGGTCCATGCCCATAATCATTTCCCCGACTTTCTCTGGCGCAATGATCAACGCGAAGAATTGCCCAATGACCGCGTCCCCGTCGGCCAAGGCCGCGGCGCAGGGTATTCCACCAACCGGGTCGCTTACGCAGGTGACCTGTTTGCCGCGGAAGCCATCAAATACGTCGATTCGCGTCTCGGAGGAGCTCCGTTTTTTCTGTATCTCCCCTTGGTCGTGCCCCACGCTAACAACGAGCGAACCCGCGCGCTGGGCGATGGTTCCGAGGTGCCCGATTATGGGCCCTACGCCGAACGTCCTTGGTCCAATCCCAGTAAAGGATACGCCGCCATGATCACCCGCATGGATGAGCAGATCGGACGCCTGCTCGATCACCTCCACACGCGCGGGATCGATGAACGTACCATCGTTTTCTTCTCTTCAGACAATGGCCCCCACCTCGAGTCCGGACACGATCCCGCCCTCTTCCGCTCCAGCGGCCCGCTCCGCGGTGCTAAACGCGATCTGACAGAAGGCGGAATCCGCGTCCCCTTGCTGGCCCGCTGGCCCGGCCGCGTCCCCGCCGGAACCGTCAGCCAAGGCGTCGCCTCCGCCGCCGACTTTTTGGCCACCGCCTCCGCCCTCGCCGGTTTCGACCCTCCCTCCCGCCTCAATTCCATCAGCCTCGTGCCCGCCCTGAGCGGACGAGAACAAGAACAACCCCGCCACCCAGTGCTCTATTGGGAGTTCCTCGAACGCGCCTTCGATCAAGCTGTCCTCATGGATGGTCGCTGGAAGGCGCTCCGCCGTCCCACCCTCCCCAGCCCACCCCTCACCGCCGAAGCCAAAACACGCACCGGAAAAATCGAGCTCTACGACCTCGAACAAGACCCCGGGGAAATGACAAATCTCGCCGATCAATTCCCAGATCGCGTCGCACGTGCCGCTTCCCTCTTCGTCTCAGAACGAAGTCAGTCCGTCGACTGGCCAGAGCCGGAACGCTAATTTCCCGGTTTTAGATAAATAAAATAAATAATATAAAAGTTATATATTAAAGTTTTCTTTTTATGAGATTTTTAGTTGAATTATAACGGGTTGGTCGCATTTGATAATGAGTGACAGAGGTCTCGAACATGACTTTCTTCACAGCATTCTCGTCTCCACTTCCCTTTTAACACTCCTATGACTTCCATTTCCTCTCCATTGTTGGGTGTGCTCGTTGTTGCGGCCAGCCTAGCGGTAACGCCGGCGGTTTTTGGAGCTACGATTATGGGTGAGGTCGAGTTTGCAGGTACGGCGGTTCTTAATGGACCGCTGGCGACGGCGACGGCCTTTACGAGTTTTGTGGGTGTGCAAGTTTCGGACGGTGTCGGTTCCTACGAAGCTCCCACCTTGGTGTCTGACGTCACGTCTGTGACGGTAACGGCTTTTTCCTTTGGTTCCGGGTCTTATAGCATGACGCCGGTTTCACCGGTTGTGGATCCCTTGTGGACCTTTTCCTCTGGAGGCGCCACTTATTCGTTCAAGCTTTCGGCGATCAGTGTTTCCAGACCGGTTTTGCTTTCGACACAATTTCTCAACATCTCAGGACAAGGCGTGGCATCGATCACGGGTTATGATAACACGCCCGCCACCTTCGCTTTTAGTTCCAAGCAAAGTGTTGGATCTCCGGGCGTATCGACCACGTTCACGCTCACTAGCACGGCGATTAACTCGACGGTTCCTGAGCCCGGAGCGCTTTCACTCCTAGGCGTGGTTCTGTTGGGGTTGGTCGGATGGCGCCGTCGCAGCAGCTGGTAGGTTTTTGATTGAGCTGGGGTAGGTGAGAAGCGACCGGTGGTGGCTGCGATGTCAGCCCAGCGTGCCCTTGGGGCCAAATGTGGAAATCACACCCGCGACCGAGATGGCGCGCGCCTCACCGAACGTTTTTTGAGTCGGGTTCAAACGCGCCGGATTCGAATCCGGGCGTTGGCAACCGGCGTTTCAGGAATGTGGCCCGCAGGCCAATTGCGGAAACGGGCTCAGCGTCTCTGGCGACAGGGGCGGCTTTGATGCCTGATGTGGAGGAATCTGGCCACACACCCTGAGAAAAACATAAGAAAGTGTGCCGGACGACGTTATAGCGTCTGCCAGAGCCTGACCCCAGTGTCCCAAATGGTTCGCCAAAGTCATTGTCACCAGTCTCCTAAACAGAAATTCATGAAGCGAATCCTTTCACTCCTCAGTGACCGGCTGCTCGCTCCGACTGTAGGGGTTCCTTTCTTGCTCACACTCCTGCTGGCAACTGTCGGCCACGTGCGGGCGGAACAATTTGGGGATTTCATTTATCGCGTGGTGGGTGGTACGGTGGAAATCGTTGGGTATCCGAAGGATATCGGCGGCCACGTTGAAATACCCGCCGTGATAAACGGCATGCCTGTTACAGCCATCACCAACGGTGGCAGCCCGCGTGGATTGGACGGAGCGTTTCAGTTT
>JALRGB010000096.1 GCA_023253575.1 Verrucomicrobiales bacterium | reverse complement strand
CTTCTTCCCTTCTTTTTGTTTTTCCAAGAGTTTGCGTTTTCGGGAGATGTCGCCGCCGTAGCATTTGGCGGTCACGTCTTTGCGGAAGGCGCGGATATTTTCCCGCGCGATGATTTTCCCGCCGATGGCTGCTTGGATCGGGACTTGGAACATTTGCGGAGGGATAACGTCTTTGAGTTTTTCGCAGAGGATGCGTCCGCGTTGTTCGGCCTTGCTGCGGTGGACGATGACGGAGAAGGCATCGACGGATTCGCCATGGATGTTGATGTCCATCTTGACGAGGTCGGAGGCGGTATATCCAGCTTGTTCGTAGTCCATCGACCCGTAGCCCCGGGTGATCGACTTGAGTTTGTCATTAAAATCGACCAGGATCTCGTTGAGCGGCAGGGTACAGGTCAGCATGATGCGCGTGCCGTCGAGCGTCTCGGTATTAGTGACCTGTCCGCGTTTGTCCATGACCAGCGACATGACATCTCCGATGAAGTCATTGGGGATCAGGATGAAAGATTTGACGATGGGTTCGCGGATTTCGGCGATATTGGGCACGGGCGGGAGGAAAGTGGGGTTATCCACGGTGATCTCTTCGCCATCTGTTAGGGTGAGTTCATAGACGACGCCGGGGTAGGTGCTGATCACGTCCATATTGAATTCGCGCCGCAGCCGTTCCTGGACGATTTCCATGTGGAGCAGCCCGAGAAAGCCGCAGCGGAATCCGAAGCCGAGTGCCACGCTGGACTCAGCCATGTAACGGAACGCACTGTCATTGATCTGCAGCTTGCCCATGGCCGCTTTGAGCTGCTCAAAGTCTTCCGTGCTGACCGGATAAATCCCAGCAAAAACCATCGGCTGGATTTCCTTGAAACCAGGCAGTGCTTCAGTCGCCGGATTGCTTCGCTCCGTCATCGTGTCCCCGATTTTGACCTCCTTCGACTCCTTCATGTTGGCCACCACGTAGCCGACATCGCCCGGGCCTAGATGGTCAATGACCGTCTTGGCCGGTGCGAAAACGCCGACCTCCTTGATCTCGTAATTCCCTTGGGTCGCCATCATGCGGATAGCCGTGCCGCGTTTGAGTATGCCGGAGAAAACACGGACATACATAATGACGCCGCGATAGCTGTCGAAAACCGAGTCAAACACGCTGGCGCGCATGTGCGGATAATCTTCGCCGCTCGGCGGCGGGACCCGCTGGACAATGGCTTCGAGAATTTCCGTGATGCCAATGCCGTTCTTGGCGCTGGCAGGAATCGCCTCTTCATGAGGGATTTGCAGAATGTCCTCCATCTGCTTGTACACCATGGGAAGGTTGGTCGCCGGCAGATCAATCTTGTTGATGACCGGGACAATGGTCAGCTGCTGCTGGTTGGCGAGGTGTAGGTTGGCCACGGTTTGCGCTTCGACCCCCTGCGCCGCATCCACAATCAACACGGCGCCTTCACAGGCCGCCAGTGAGCGGCTGACTTCATACGTAAAATCGACGTGCCCCGGCGTGTCGAGCAGGTT
>JALRGB010000064.1 GCA_023253575.1 Verrucomicrobiales bacterium | reverse complement strand
GGGCAGATCCCGCGTATCGACGTCCACTGTGATGCGTTCGTCCCAGGCTCGCTGGGCCCGGAGATCGGCCGCCAGCTGGTGCGCTGCCGCCAGTACGGCGTCGCGAGTCTCGGGCTTGGGGGTGACCGGTAGAATGACAATCTGCGTAGGGGCCACCCGCGGGGGCAGGACCACCCCGTCATCATCAGAATGCGCCATTAACAACGTGCCAATGAGGCGCGTGCTTACCCCCCAACTCGTGGTCCAAGCATGCTGCTTGACCCCGTCGCGGCCGGTAAACTCAATACCGGACGCCTTGGCGAAATTCTGCCCCAGAAAATGACTGGTGCCAGCTTGGATCGCCTTCCGATCTTGGACCATGGCCTCAATGCACAGGGTGCTCACCGCGCCCGGAAACCTCTCATTGGCCGTCTTCTCGCCCGTCAAAACCGGGATAGCCAGATGCTCGCGGACAAAAGATTCATACACACCCAGCATCTTTTCCGTTTCAGCAATGGCTTCTTGCTCGGTCTCGTGGGCCGTATGGCCTTCCTGCCAAAGAAATTCTGCCGTCCGCAAAAACAGGCGGGGACGCATTTCCCAACGGACGACATTGGCCCATTGATTGATCAAAATGGGCAAATCACGATAACTCTGCACCCAGCGGGCATAGGCCGCGCCAATAATCGTCTCCGACGTCGGCCGCACCACCAGCGGCTCCGCCAGGAGGGCCGAGGGCGCCGGCCGCAACTTTCCGTCCGGTCCAGCCTCCAGACGATGGTGGGTCACCACCGCACATTCCTTGGCAAAACCTTCGACATGCGCCGCTTCCTTCTCGAGATAACTCAGAGGAATAAAAAGCGGAAAATACGCATTCTTGTGGCCCGTCTCCTTAAACAGACGATCCAGCTGACGCTGGATATTCTCCCACAGCCCGTAACCCCATGGCTTAATCACCATGCAGCCGCGAACTTCAGAATTCTCGGCTAAGTCAGCCGCGCGGATGATCTGCTGATACCACTCAGGGAAATCTTGGGCGCGGGTTGGGGAAATGGCAGTCTGGGACACTCGGAGCAGGATAGGACAGTCTTCTAAAAATTAGATCAGGGAAGGATACCACTCGGGGCGCCCGGCGTGTTGGTGATCCCGGGCTGGCTCAAATCACCGCCCTGCAAGGCATTAAACCGCCCTTCCAACGTGCTCAGCTGGGCTCCCATCGCTTCCAACCGCTGGGCCAGCTGCTCGTTAGAAAGGAGCAGGGAAGAACGCTCTTCGGCGAGGGCCGTGCGCTCGTCCGCCAACTGCACAATCCGCTGCGCCTGAGTCTGATTCTCCTCACTGAGCTGCGTCAGCCGCTTGGTCATCTCACCCAGCTCCAATACCAAGTCGTCGTTGGCCCGCTTCAACACCAGCTTATCCTCACCAAATACCTTTAACGAATTTTGCTGCTGCACGCTCGTCTGCATCAGATCCGCCACTTTGCGGTTCAATTCCTGCACTTCAGCCGCCAGCTTGTCCCGAAGCCCGGACAATTCTTTCTTTTCAGTGTCGAGCGCCGAGATGGTTTTATCTTTCTCCGCCAGCGACGTTTGCATGCTCTGGGCTTGAGCGGTGAGCGTGTCGACCTGCGTCTTCAGCCCTACTGTCTCCGCGGTCAGTTGTTCCCGGGCTTTGTTCAGTCCTAGAGTCTGTTCGCGCATCGAGGCCAGCGTTTTATTCATCGACTCAATGCTGGTTTGCAGCATGGCGATATGCTGTCCCTGCTCGGTAGAGGTATCGCCCAGTTTTTGTTCCAACTGTTGCCGCACCTGCTCCAGCTCGCTGATTTTGGATTTTTGGCTTTCCGCCGCGCTGTACAGCGAGGCGATGTCTGCTTTCAGACTATCACGTTCCCGCTCGATCACTGTCACCTGAGACTTGGTGGTCGTCGCCACCGTGTACAAACTAGAAATGTCTTTCTTCAAGCTGTCGCGCTCACGCTCCAGCGTAGAAATCTGCCCGGTCAGCGTCTCGTTGCTCTGGCGGGCCGAGACCAATGCCGCATCCACTTCGGCCAGTCGCGCCGCTAACGAGTCAGACTTTGTCTTCTCCGCCGCCAACACAGTCGCCTGTACCTCAAGCTTCTTGACCGTCTCCCCCAAATCCACCGTCAACGCCACCTTGCTCCGCTGCAGCTCATCGTTCCGTCCCATCAACTCCTGACGATGCTGCTTTAACTTCTCCTTGTCCTCCTTCAATACCGAAACCCGCTTCAGCAAATTCGTAATCCGCAACTTCTGCTCCTCATTCATCGACATCGTCACCCCCATCCCACACAACAAACCACCAACCAACGTCCAAACCATGATTGGACGGCCTAACGAAGGGGAAGAAGTCGAGCTCATGATGACAGATAAAATAAGGGACTCTGAAAAGAAAAAATCTTGTTCAATGAATGGCTGCACTCGCTCCATTCTCGACAAGCAGTCAGGGAAGGCGATGCCTCGCAATCCCCGACGTTCCTCTCAACCTAGCGAATCCAAATAATCAACACAACAAAACTTTTCGCATTTCTGTGAGAATTTTCTCTTCTAGCCGATCCTCGAGTCGACACGAAAGATTTCACCGCAACTTATTATAGTAGCTACGGAAATTCGATCACTATCATCACTTCACACATTGAAACGCCAGTCGACTACATCGCCATCGTTGACGACATATTCTTTTCCAACGACGCGCAGGGTGCCGTTCTCTTTGCATTTCACGAAGCTCCCTGCGGCGATGAGTTCGTTATAGGCGACGATTTCCCCGGCGATAAAGCCGCGTTCGAAGTCGCTATGGATGACGCCGGCGCACTGGGGTGCGGTCATACCGGCGGTGAACGTCCAGGCCCGGGTTTCTTTTTCGCCGGGGGTGAGGTACGTC
The DNA here is from genome assembly GCA_023253575.1 of Verrucomicrobiales bacterium. Lineage (GTDB taxonomy): Bacteria > Verrucomicrobiota > Verrucomicrobiia > Verrucomicrobiales > V1-33 > CAJBME01. Next base: position 17 of record JALRGB010000064.1, on the reverse strand, counting down.
CGCAGGCCGAGCAGGTG
>JALRGB010000061.1 GCA_023253575.1 Verrucomicrobiales bacterium | reverse complement strand
CGCCATCAAGCGTGGCTTTGATCGCCGTAATCGAGCGGCCAGAAAGCCCCTTGAACTCAGTCTTTGAGGAAGTGACCCGCTGATGAATTTCCTCCGATCCCAGCTGGTACAGATGATACAGCGGTGAGGGTTTCATGATCTGCTGGAGTTTAGGGCTGGCATGGCCGGCCATGCTGCGGATTTGCTCCTCATTCCCATGGTCCAGCACCGTCAAATCCCCCGAAAGTTCCTCCCACTTTTCCAAGAATGCCTCGCTCGCTTTCTTGATCTTGTTGAGATAGATCAATTTAGATACGCCGACAACCAGTCCAATAAGCGCCAAGAGCGCACAGAGGAAAATGACCACCCAGCCGTCGAAGGTCAGTGATTTTGAAATCTCCGTAAAGAGCGATAGGTGATGCAGCGCCTCTTGCAGCGCCCCGCCATGTTTCGCTGCTTCGTCAGCCCCCATGACCAGAACTTGCCCGCCCCCCGGCCCTTGAATCAAGGCCGCCAGCCGGATCCACGCCCCGCTGCGCGCCACTCGGGAAAGATGAACTTCATCAACCTCCCCAACCATGCCGGGCGTGGCGGCGGCATCAGCCGGCGCCGCCACCCCAATGATAACTGGACCACTCAACTCAGGCAGCCCGCTCGCGGTCACAGTCCCATAGGGCAAGCCATCAACAAAGAGTGATGTCTGCGACGGAGTCACGGTAGCCGCCACATGCCGCCAGGTCCCCGCGACCAGCGCTTCCCCTGGTGTCGTGCGGACAACTCCCGCGGCACCCGTCAACTCAACATAGGGCACCCCATTGTTCAACCCCGCAACAAGCCCGCTCACGCCGTCCGTCTGGCTGAAAAACACCGCATCCGGAGCAAGCGCGTTTGGTTTGATCCAAAGCGAAAGCGTGAATCCATCAGCGCTCCACTTCAGTGAATCAGCAGCTGGTGCCGTCACTCCGCCGCGACCGTCCAACCTGAGACCGCCGCCAATCATCGCCCCTTCGCTCGCCAGTCCCGCCGCCGTCGCAGAGTTTCCATTGCCTGAAGCATCGGTCGGAGCCGCCCCGCGATCGTTAAAATGATACACTAAACTGGTCGCCGCATCATAAACGGTCGCCGGGACCGCCGCCGGCCCATCCAACGTACCAGCCGCATTCCCCGCATACAGCCAAAATGTCGACGCGCCCCCCGCCTTCACCTCCGGCAACCGAACCCACGCAAAACCCTCGCCCATCAAACTGTCATACTTCTCGATCTGATGAGGAAGCACCGTCTTGCCGTCTGACGAAATAAACCGCAAATCACTCCCATCTTCGCGGGACAATCCGAATTGATACTCCCCCTCCAACAACCGTACTAAAACCACCGGATCAACCGCGGGCTCCGAAAGCCCAGCACCCGAAGTACCACCATTGATAGTTATTTCTTTGCGCAGCGTCCATTGTGGGTCCCACCACGGGGCCGGCTCACCACTCGGCTCCGCCGCCCCAGAAACCGGGGCCGCCGACACCAATGCGGCACTCATCGCGACCCGCAGCAAATGCCGGCCGAAGTTAGTTGGAATAGTTGACAAACCCATGATGGATAATGTGATGGACAATTTATGTACCTGATGAAGCAGCCCGCTCAAAATTCGGTCCAGAGTCGAAAAGTCAGACGCCACTCACCCTCCTCAGTGCGACCCTGATCAATCAGCGGAAACCCGGCATCGAGCGAGCCATGGAAATGGTTGGCAAATTCAAAGCGCGTCCCGATCCCGACACTCGCCAGATCAAACCGGTCTTCCTGTTCCGGAAGCGGGTCGTTCAGCGTCAGCAGCCCGCCCTCCAGAAAAGCATGAAAACGCCACTCGTACGGCGCTGCCGCGGACCCGCTCGCACCGCCGGCCGGATCCTCCGTCCCCTCGACACGACGCCGCTTCAACAACGAGGGCGAACGCAACTCCATCGTCCCAAACACAGCATTATCCCCCAACGCCTCGGACTCAAGATACCCGCGTACACTGCCCAACCCGCCCGCCGCAAACTGCTCACTGTTGATCAGCGGCTGGCTCGCCAACTGCCCTTGCGCCTTCAAATATATTTCCGCGCCGCCCGGAAGCTCGCGCGTGTGCGCCACATCACCACGCCACTGGATCCAACTCCCCCGTGCATCAAATCGCTTGTTGTCATACTCTGCCCAGTCCGCCCCCAGTCCCCGCAACCCCATCGTCACCGCCATATTCAGATCAGTCTGACCGCCCCGATGCATCCACACCGCCCCATACCCAGCTGTCATGGGATAATAATCAATCGGAGTACTAAACTCATCCACGCCCAACGACACGTCCTCTTCAAATTTTTTGTAGTCCATCCCCACACTCAGGTTCTGGGAAAACTTTTCAGCCCCCGGCAGCGTGAAACCAACCCGCCCCCCAACGACATATCCGCGACCCGCCACCGCTGAACCACCCAACGTGCTGACATTGCTGTCCTGCTTGGTGCCCATCACCATCAGACTCATTCCCTCCACCGCCGACACCGGCGCCAAATAATAACCCGAGTACACTTTGGCATCCTGAGTCCGCTCCGGGGCCACTTGGAAACTGAAACCGGCCGCATGCCCCGCCTGCCAAAGATTGGAGTAGCTCAAAGCTCCATTGACACGGAGTTCAGTCGTATCCGGGCTGAAACGGTTGTTCAACTCCAGACTGCCGTGTAACGGCAACGAATCCTTCACTACCAAATCAATGTCCACCGTGTCCGGCTCGGCCCCGGGCTTTAACTCCGGAGAAATACGCCGGTCAGGCCACTTGTTCAGCGCAATCAAGTCACGCTGCACCTCCGTAAAATTCGGAACCGTGCCCTCCGCCATCGACGCCGCGCCCGCCTTGATCGCACGAGAGGAAAAATAACGCGATCCACGCACCCGGAGCCGCCCCACTTTCTGCTCCACCACCTGCAGGACAATAATCCCCCGACGGCCACTCTGCTGCGGCACCTGCACTCCCACCGTCTGATACCCACGATCACGATATGCCTTCTCCAACGCCGCCCGAGCCCCCTCAACATCATCACTGGTCCGCCCCGGACCAAGAAAAGGATAAACCGCCCGCTCCACCTCCACCCGCGGCAACCGAGTCGCTCCTGTCACCCGGTACTCACGAATGTACAGACGAGGCACCACCTCCGGTGAAGGCAACCCCAACGCCGCCTCCTGCGCCGCGGTCAACGCCGGTGGCAAATCAGGTTCGCCCGCCGCTCGCAGCCCGCCCGCCCACAGAAACAACACCCCAACCATCCATCCCACCTTCGTGGAAACAGAAGACAGGCTGGTCGCGGCCGCAGTTGGACAGAGGTTCGATTTCACAATTCAAGCTTCCTCCTACTTGCATCGAACACGGCGAGTCTCTCAAGATGACGATTGTGACGGTTATGTGACATGATCCACACAGCCCTCATCACACGCCGGAATTTCCATCCTCGTGTCTTCAATTTCCGTGTGACAAATTTGTCATAAAGTGACTGCCACGACCTGTTTGCGATCAGTAAAACACCACCCCCACCAAGCCGGAATAACTGGATCCAACCGGCGCTCCCCCTCAATATTAAATCGAACTCAATGATATTCTCGACGTCTCACTGGCCGGCTCTTCTGGTGATAACACTGAATCAGAAATCTTTGATGATCTTGAGCATGTGCTCTCTCTCTTTCTGCGCTTGACCTCGCGGCCCTCAGCCCTCAGCGCCGCCTGCCGCCACTTAATCCACCGAATAATCCCCCGCGGCACACTGACTTCCACAGGCGCCTGATCACCGTCAGCCGTCGATGGTATTCCATCCGGAACTCTATCCTTTGAAGGCGACATGAATGTTGACTGAGGTGGGATAAAACAGACCGTATTAAAACACGCTACTCATGTAGAATGAGCAGAAACAGGTGCATTCGGCCTCAGTTCACTCCATAGCTCACGTTTCGGCCTAAGCGGAGAAGTTTACGGCAACAAATACGTCACCAAAGGCTTGAGCCATCATCTATCTCCTCACGCCCGCCCGCCAACGGCGCCGAAAGCACGGCCCATGGTGGCCCAGTTATTGAGCGCTGCGCTCGTAGCGACTAGCGTACCCGCCAAGCAGCGCCAACGCTTGGCCCACAAGATAAAGCGACCCGCAAATGAGCACTGGCGGATGCGCGCCCCCGCGCGGCACCACGGCCAGCGCCTCCTCGAGAGTCGCCGTGATCATGGACTGAGGGGCGGCCACCGCCAGTTCACCAGCAGGCATAGCACGCGGGCTGTCCACTGTGGTCAAAATCAAACGCGCCGCCAGTCCGGAAAGAATAGAAAGCATTTCAGCATGATCTTTACAGGCCACGGCCCCGAAAATAATCACCGGCTTCTCGTCTCCGAAAATTTCCCGCCAAGCAACCACCAGCGCTTTGGCCCCATGAGGATTATGCGCGCCATCCAGCACCACACGACCGTCATCACCCAGCCGCTGCATCCGTCCCGGCCACTCCACCTGCGCTAGGGCCCCGGCGGGAGCCGCCAGTCCAGCCGCATCCATGGTCGCCAAGGCCACTGCCGCATTCCACCTCTGATGACTTCCAGCCAGCGAAACCGGCCCCAACCAAGGGGACTCAACCCGCGTCAGCGGCGCACCCCGCTCATACGCCACTCGCTCGATCACTGCCATCGCTTCTGGATCCTGCGGCGCCGTCACCACCGGCACCCCAGGCTTAATAATCCCGGCTTTCTCTAGGGCAATTTTACCAATGGTCTCCCCCAGCCACTGCGTGTGATCCAGCCCGATCGCCGTGATAACACTGACCCGAGGCGTCAAGACATTGGTGGCATCAAGGCGGCCCCCAAGCCCGGCTTCCAAGACTAAGACCTGAGCTCCCGCATCCCGGAACCACCACAAAGCCAATGCCGTCGTAATTTCAAAAAACGTCGGATGAGGGTCCCACCCACTGATCTTTTCACGAATAATCCGCAACCGCCGCGCCGCCTCCACCTCAGGAATCGGCTCGCCATTGACCCGAATACGCTCCGTAAAATGAATTAAATGCGGCGACGTAAACAAGCCAGTCGAATGAAACCCCGCCCGGCTCACCGCATCAAGCATGGCACACGTCGACCCCTTACCATTGGTGCCAGCCACATGAATGATGCGCTGCGCCTTGCCAGGCAGGCGAATGCGCCGCGCCGCGCGCTCCGCCTCGGCCCGGATCTCGCCATCATCGATGCGCACGGCGCATGGCCCGCACGGCAACCGAGGCCGCGCATCCTTCTGCGCATCGCCGGCGCCATGGCCTTCG
>JALRGB010000047.1 GCA_023253575.1 Verrucomicrobiales bacterium | reverse complement strand
GGACCCACCGAGAGTGAAACCGGGGCGGATGATGAGCGGGAACGTGCCGATATCCGCGGCGATGCCGCGGGCGATTTCCATGCCGTGTGTGTAATCGAAGCCGTCTTTTTCGGTGCCGGTTTCGCTGTCTTTTATTTTGATACGCGGGGCCTTGGCGATGCCTGATTTGGGCATATCGAGGCCGATTTTGATCATGGCTTCTTTGAAGGCCTGACGGTCTTCGCCTTTGTGGATGGCTTCGGGTTTGGCGCCGATCATGCGCACGTTGTTTTTCGCGAGCACGCCCATTTCGTGCAGCTTCATGGCGCAATTGAGCGCGGTCTGACCGCCCAAGGTCGGGAGCAGAGCGTCGGGACGTTCTTTGATGATGATTTTTTCCACCATTTCCGGTGTGATGGGCTCCACATAGGTGCGGGCCGCAAATTCCGGATCGGTCATGATGGTGGCCGGATTGGAATTGATGAGGACGACTTCATATCCTTCCTCGCGCAGGGCTTTGCACGCCTGCACGCCGGAATAGTCGAACTCGCACCCTTGTCCGATGACAATCGGGCCGGAGCCAATCAGAAGGATTTTTTTGATGGATGAATCTTTGGGCACGGGAATGCGAGGAATGGGAAATGATCGGCTGAAAGCGGGGTGCCAGAAAACAAGCGGGTGGCTGGCAGCTAGCACATGGTTCACCGTTGCCACACGGGCGGCGGGGTGTCAAAAGCGGAGGCGCTTAGACTGAGGTTGTCAGTGTTTCTATCAGGCCGCGCAAATGGTGGAGCCACGCGTCCATCAGATCGCCGGCGGTCACGCCCGGCGAGGCCAGCACAAACAGACTGAGGATCAGGGCCAGATTGATGTAATAAATGAACACCAGCGAGAAAAACGTCCCATTTTGCTGCAGATCGGGCTGGTCGCGCGTCACCATCCAGAGAGTAAACGTGAGGTGCAGCCCCCACGAATACCCCAGCACCACCGAGAGCGCGGCATCCATGCCCAGCGAAAACCGCCACTCACCCACCCGTAGGTGTTGCACGGATCCAAGATCCACCGCCGCCCCAAGCAATCCATACGCCGCCACCGCCACCAGCGACCAAAACGGCACAAAATACGGCGACAGCGAAATCAAGACGTTGTTTTTGTCGGTCACGACATGACCGCCGTCGGAAGTCACCCGGAACGCATGAATGCGGCCGCCACACAGCAGCACAAATAACGCATGCGTCAGCTCATGGCCGAGAACATACAGGTAACGAGGGCGCAACCCCCCCCAGAAAGCGGCCAGCCAGACGACCAGCCCCCACGTAAATAAGACCACCGGTGGCGTCTGCCATACCTCGTCAGCCGCCGCACTGCGGCCCAATATGGTGAAAAATGCCTGCGTCGTGACCCACGCCAATGGCATCAGCATCAATCCAATAATTGTGTTCAACCACACAATTGGAATAACCGCCGGGGCCGCCGTCCGGTACGTTACATTTCTGCTGTGCAGCCGTACGGTACGGTCTCTCGCCGGAAAACGAGCATTCTTTGGGGCCGACCGTCCCGGTGAGACGGCGGCCCCACGGGCAGTGGCGGTCAAAGCGCGCCGCTTTTGGTTGCGGGCTGGCATGCAGTACAGCAAAAAAAAAGACGGACCATCGGTGGTCCGTCTCGAGGATACACTCACGCGTTATGAGTGTCTGCAGAAATTCAGGGAAACTTGACTATTATCCGTCGCGGCGGCGGGCGGCCGCGGCGACGGATCGGCTGGAGGGGGAACGAGATGCTCGGGTGGTGAGCGGCTTGGTTCCGACCTTGTTTTTCGATTTCTGAGGGGATCAGTCTTTGGACGAGCCGATGAATTTATAGACGACGGCGCCGAGAGCGCCTCCGACGAGTGGGGCGACCCAGAACAACCAGAGTTGTTGCACGGCCAAGCCGCCGGCAAAAACGGCCACCGCCGTGCTGCGGGCTGGATTGACCGACGTATTGGTCACCGGAATGCTGATCAAGTGGATCAGGGTCAAACCCAGACCAATCGCGATCGGCGCAAACCCCTGAGGGGCGCGCTTGTCCGTGGCCCCAAGGATAATGACCAAAAACATCATGGTCATGACTACTTCTGTGACCAGCGCTGAGGTCATCGAATACCCGCCCGGTGAGCGCTCGCCAAACCCGTTGGAAGCAAAACCAGCCGTGACATCAAAACCTGGCTTGCCGCTGGCAATCAGGTAGAGCACCCCGCCCGCCACCAGACCGCCCAAGACTTGCGAAATGATATACGGCAACAACTGGGAGGCCGGAAACCGTCCGCCTGCCCAGAGCCCGACGGAAACCGCCGGATTCAAATGGCACCCAGAAATGTGCCCAATGGCATAAGCCATAGTTAGTACTGTCAGGCCGAAGGCTAGCGAAACGCCATGCAGGCCGATGCCGACTTCCGGAAAGGCCGCCGCCAGTACGGCGCTGCCGCAACCGCCTAGGACAAGCCAGAAGGTACCAATAAATTCTGCACAATATTTGTTCATAATGGGTGGGTGGTGGGATGAAAGGAGATTAAATTAATAGCGTTATAAGCAATTTCGCCGTTCCCGCCAAGAGGTTAATGGTAAACATTAGTCCAATACGGCGGGTCATGGTCGACCTGCCGTTCTGGCCGCGGCACTGCCTTTCGCCTGCGGCTCGCTACACCGATGGTACCTTTTCCAAGCTCACCTGCAAGGTGAGTGCTAAATCGTTCGTCTAAATTGCTTATTGCGCTTATTTTCAATAACTTGCCGAATTTTCATTCGTCATCCCTGCTTTCAGAGTTATTCCGCGGCGACTTTCGCTGATTTCTTGGCTGGCATCTTTTTCCCAAAGACTCGTTTTTTCGGTCCTCCGGGCGCTTTTTCCCGCGGGGCAAACTTGAATTCGGTGAGCCATTTACCCTTGAGATTGAGCAATAGATTGGCGTCGAAGGTCCTTCCTTTTTTGCTTTTCATTCCTTTGAGCATCCCGCTGTCGCCTTCGGTAAAAAACTTCAGGGCGGTGGCGCGGTCGATGTCATGACCGCACATGACTTTCCCTAGATGCGCTTTGGGCTTGCATTTTTTGGCCGCGGCGGCGGTGGCGTCGCCGCGCAAGTGCACTTCGCACGTGTACCCGGCCGGCGTGTCGTAAATAAAGAAGTTTTGACCGGCCGCCGCACATACCGGACACGGACACAAGCGGTTGGCTGGATCCTGAACCGACTCGAGAGCCGCTTCCTGCTCGGGTGACTTAGCAAACACAAAGGCCACTTTGCCTTTGGTATCGATCTCCACCGCCGCGTCAAAATCCTTGCCAAACCGGTTCTTGAACCCATGGAGCGGACCGAGAAATTTCTTCTCCAGCAGCTCATGCAGCTCGGCCTCGGACATGGGTCGCTGGGCAATCGTCTTGCCTACCCGCAGCGTGCACTTGGGCGTATGGCATGAGAGCGAAGTGGCAATGTTCTTGAGTCCATGCGCGCCACACAACGGACAGGTGGCTTGAAAATCTGGAAAGACTTCCTCGACCTTGGTCTCGGCATAATGACGCGTGCGCTGGACGATCTGGGCGGCCAGCTCGCGGATTTCGCGCATAAACGTCGTCCGCTCCGCCTGCCCTTGCTCCATCAACTTGAGTTTGTGCTCCCACTGGCCGGTCATCTCAGGCGAGGCCAGCGCCTCGACCCCGGCTTCATGCAGCTGATCAATGAGGGCAATCCCCTTGGAGGTGGCCACCAAATCGCGTTGGTTACGAGCTAGGTAGCCGTCCTGCAGCAATCCTTCAATGATGGCCGCCCGCGTCGCCGGCGTGCCCAGACCACGCTCGCTCATCGCTTCCCGCAATTCTTCGTCATCCACCAGCTTGCCCGCCCCCTCCATGCTCGATAACAAGGTGGCCTCGTTATAATGAGGCGGCGGACGAGTCACGTCCTCGCGCTTGTCAATGGCAATGCCAGTCGCTGTCTCGCCTTCTTGCACCGGACAGAGCGTGGCTGCTTCATCATCATCGCCAATCGATTTCTTGCCGTAGACCTCCAGCCAGCCGGGCAGCAGCAGTACTTTGCCGTCGGTCTTGAAAGCATCTATAATCTTATCCGTGGTGATCCGCGTGATGCGCGTGGTGACTTCAAATTCAGCTGCTGGATAAAAGACGGCGATGAATCGCCGTGAGACCATATCGAACAGTTTCTGTTCTGCCTCGTCGAGTTTTGATGGCAGTTGACCGGTGGGGATGATGGCAAAGTGGTCGGAGACTTTGGAGCCGTCGAAGACGCGTTTGGTTGGAATGATCCGATTTTCATCCAGCAGGCGGGCGGCGAATTTGGGCAAATTCCCCACGACGGAGCCGCCCTCTTCGGCGCGGGCCAGCGTGCGCATGGTATCTTTGACGGTGCCGAGATAGTCTTCGGGCAGGTAGCGTGAATCGGTCCGCGGATAGGTCAGGGCCTTATGTTTTTCATAGAGCGCTTGGGCCAGCTGCAGGGTGCGCCGGGCCGAGAACCCAAATCGGTTGCTGGCTTCGCGTTGCAGCGAGGTCAGGTCATACAGCAGTGGCGACGCCTGGCGCGCCGGCTTCTTCACCTCTGTGACCGTGCCTTTTCGGCCCTGCGTCCGGGCGACAATGGCATCGGCCTCCGCCTGATCCCATAACCGCTCCGCCCGGGCATGCGGATTGCCCTCGTCCTTTTGAAAATCCTCTTGGAACCAGCGGCCGTAATATTCGCCCGCCGTCACCCCAAACTCGCCAATGACCTCCCAGTACGCCCGGGGCACAAAACTCATGATCTCCTTCTCCCGGGCCACCAGAATGGCCAGTGTCGGCGTCTGCACCCGGCCCGCCGGCGTCAGCCGAAATCCGCCAAATCGCGAATTCGCCGCCGTCAGCGCCCGCGTCGCATTGATGCCCACCAGCCAGTCGCTCTCGCTGCGACACAGCGCCGCATGAGCCAAGGGCAACATCTCCGCATCACTGCGCAATTGACCAAAAGCCTTCTCAATCGCCGCATTGGTCATCGATTGCATCCACAACCGCTGCGTCGGCTTTCGCACCCCGGTCGCCTCTACAATATAACGGAAAATTAATTCCCCTTCCCGCCCGGCGTCACACGCATTGATAATGCCGCCCACATCTGGACGCTTCATCAACCGCTTGAGCACCTTGAGCCGCTCTTCGCCGTCATCCCGCGGCTGCAGATCAAATTTCTCTGGCAAAATCGGCAGTGAGTCGAATTTCCAGCTCGGCTTCTTGCCTTGGGCCTCGCCCGGGAGCGCCAGCTCCACTAAATGCCCGATGGCCGACGAGATGATATGAGTGTCGTTCTCGAAGTAATCTTTCTCTTTAACGAACTTGGACATGCCGGGGCCTTTGCCGAGCACGCGGGCGAGGTCAGCGGCAACACTGGGCTTTTCGGCAATAATGAGGGTCTTCATGGGTGATGGGCGGGCACCGCAGACAAATGGCGGTCGGCGGGAGAGACTACGCACGCGTCAAGTCGCCAGTAACGAAAGAGTCCCCAAAAAGTGATTCCGTCCAACCAGAAAACCGCCGATCCCCGCGCCGACGCGCCACAAAAATACCAGAAAAGCAACATATGAACAATTGTTCAAAAAATTATCCATATGTCAAGCCCGCGTTGCGGCCGCACACGCGCGCGTGTCGTGCGCATCGCCACGACCCACAATCGCAGACACCCACTTAAGTGCTCGCCGGCGAGCACTTAAAGTGGGTGTCTCGTTTTTTTACAGTTTTGTATACGCGAGAGAATACGGGAGGAATGGGAATGGTATTAGGCTGCGGGGAGGCCGTGGAGGATGGAGCGGAATGTGCCGTCGCGGGTCATACGCAGGAAGCTATGGGCGATGTGTTCGGGCCGGGTGCCGGCGGGGATGGCGCTCCAGCGGTTGGTGCGGTCATTGCCGAAGATGATCATACCGGAGTGGTTGCGGAGCTGACCGTCGGCGGCGACGTCTGGGTCTTGGAGGCGGAGGGTCTGACGGATGCTGTCGGTGTCGGCCACGGATCCGACGACGAAGTCCCAGTTGTCGTAGTGGGCCACGCCTTTGTCGGCGGCGTATTCCATGAGGTCATCGACGGTATCGCGGGCGGGG
>JALRGB010000784.1 GCA_023253575.1 Verrucomicrobiales bacterium | reverse complement strand
ATGATTCTGGGCGGATGGACAATGTGACGGCGTCTCCGGGGCGTGGCTGCCATGAGTCATCGGTGGCGCGGCCCCAGAATAAGCCGCTCGCTGTTTGCACGGCCCAGAGGTGGAGTCGGCTTGTTTCGCGGGTGATTTCTCCTTCGATAAAATTTGTTTCGCCCATGAAGCCGGCGACAAATGGCGAGCGGGGGTCGCGGTACATCTGGTGCGGGGTACCCACTTGCAATAATCGCCCGTGATCCATGACCGCAAAGCGGTCGGCCACTGAGAGGGCTTCTTTTTGGTCGTGGGTCACATAGACCGCGGTGAGGCCAGATTCTTTGACTAGGTGGCGAATCTCCTCCCGCATCTCAATGCGTAATTTTGTGTCCAAGTTTGAGAGTGGCTCATCCAGCAGCAGGATGTCGGGTCGCACGATCAGCGCCCGAGCGAGGGCGACGCGTTGTTGTTGTCCCCCCGAAAGCTGGGTGATCTTGCGGGTTCCGTAGTCGCCCATTTTTACCATTTCGAGGGCTGCTTTGACCTGATCCTCGATGTCATCGCGGCCTACTTTTCTTTCTTCCAAGCCGAAGGCCACATTTTTCTCGACCGAGAGGTGGGGCCACAGTGCATAGCTTTGGAACATCATGGCGGTGTTGCGCACATGAGGTGGAGTGCGGGTCACGTCGCGGTCGCCGAAAAAAATCTGACCTGAGTCGGGGGTATAAAACCCGGCCAGATGGCGCAGTAGGGTGGTTTTGCCGCACCCGCTCGGGCCGAGCAGAAAAAATAATTCGCCTGGCTCAATGCGTACGGAGACGTCCTGCAACGCCGCCACGCCGCCGAAAGCTTTGGACACGTTGCTGAGGGTGATGGGGACCATGCTTATGAACTGTCAGAGAATCGAACTCATTGACTAGTGGAAGGCTGGTTCTTTGGCAAGAAGCCAGTTGGTGGGATGGGGCTGTCGTCAGAGAAGGTGATGTCAATCCTGATCGTCGGCCAGCGAAATCAAGATTTCGCGGGGTTTGGCGCCTTCCCCGGGGCCGATGATGCCGCGCATTTCCAGAATATCCATCATCCGAGCGGCCCGGGTATAGCCGAGGCGGAGACGCCGTTGCAACAATGAAGTAGAGGCCCGGTTTTCTTGGGAGATAACTTCTAGGCATTTTTCATAACAGTCTTCGTCCTCGTCATTGATTTCTTCACTCTCGCTGCCGACCTCTCCGGTTCCATCCAGACTGGCTTTGATGTCAGCCACATACCGCGGTTTAGCCTGTTGTTTGCAGAAGTTCACGATGCGAGTCACTTCGTCGTCGGTCACAAATGCTCCTTGCGCGCGGATCAGCTTGGCGCTTCCCGGGGGAAGATACAGCATGTCGCCCTTGCCGACCAACTTCTCGGCGCCTTTGGCATCGAGGATGACTCGGGAATCAAGGGCGTTGGATACCTGAAAGGCGATTTTGCAGGGAATATTGGCTTTGATAACGCCGGTGATCACGTCGGCCCGGGGCGTCTGAGTTGCGAGAATAAGATGGATGCCGGCGGCCCTGGCTTTTTGCGCGATTCGGCAAATGGCCACCTCGATTTCCGCGGGAGCGGTCTGCATCAGGTCGGCCAGCTCGTCAATGATGACGACAATGTAAGGATAACGATCCGGCACTTTCGGGCCGAGATCTTCTTCCGCGTAAAAATCATCTTCCTTGCTCCATACCGTTTCGGCCTCGGCTGCCGGGTCGCTCGCGGTTTCGATGGTGATGTCGAGCTCCCCATCAGGCGAGTTCGTACGGCCGGCCCTCACGGCATGGGCGTGAAACGCTGACTGCTCGATCTCGCGCAACACTGGCTGGTCGAGGAATTCGGCGCCGGGGTTTTCGATGTCGATGAGCTCGATATCAGTCAGATCTGGCACGGCGGACAAGGCGATTTCATCATCGTCGGCGACGCTTCGTCCCGCGGCGGGCGGGGGGAGCGTACTGCCCAGAGTCACGCGATGGGCGGCCCCTGACTGAGTGGGGGCGTTGCCGGTGATGGCGGTGGGATCTGGTCGAACCGGTTTTGGGGGAAGTTCACGTTTGTTGAAAGCCTCAAAATTACGCACGCCCATGTCGGCGAAGACGCGATAGCGCGCCTCCATTTCATTGACCACCCAGTTGAGGGCGGTCAGGGTTTTCTTGGGATCGGTGACGACCGGAATGACCAAGTGGGGGAGGTCGTTGTAGTGCTGCATTTCCACCACTTTGGGATCGACCATGATGAACCGGAGTTGTTCAGGTGTGAATTGGAACAACAGCGAGCTGATGATGGAGTTGATGCAGACGGACTTGCCTGATCCGGTGGCGCCGGCCACCAGCAGGTGGGGCATGGAGGCGAGGTCGCCGACGATGGTGTTGCCATAGACGTCCTTGCCTAGGGCGAGGGGCAGTTTGGCCTTGCCATTGGTGAAGGCCGGATCCTCGATGAGTTCGCGCATCGGAACCGGGATTTTGTCAATGTTGGCAATTTCGATGCCGACGGTGTCTTTGCCGGGAATAGGTGCGAGGATGTTGATGCGTTCCGCCTTGGTGGTGCGCGCCAAATCGTCTTCGAGGGCGGAGATGCGGTTCACGCGCAACCCTTCTTCTGGATAAATTTCGTAGCGGGTGATGGTCGGTCCGCGGGTGATGTCGCCAGGGGCTACGTTGATGCCAAACGTCTCCAGCGTGCGGATGATCGTTTGCTGGGTGGCGAGCAGGGCGCCTTTATCCGCGGGTTTGTGCAGGCTGGTGTCTTCCACAGCGAGCAAATCAAGGTCGGGCAGCTCGTAGTTGGCAAATTCGGCGCTGGGCGTGGCCGCACTGCCCAAGCTGGCTCCTGCCGGAGCGGCCGCCACTTTTTGCTCGCGGGCTTTCTTGCGGATGTCGGCCAGAGTCGGACGGGTATCGGTGGCTGGAGCGCGTTCCGAGGAGTCAATGATTTTTGGCTCTGGTTTGGCTGGTAATCCTAAGTCGAGCTGCACTGGCGTCTCGAGGGGCATGGCTTCTGCGGCCGCGGTTTTGGCGTTGCGTCCGGCGCGCGTCGATTTTGGCGATCCTGCGGCGTCGGTCATTCCCAATCGCGCTGCCACCTCTGAACTAGGAATGATTAATTCATCATCCATGTCGTGGGGGCGGCGGGTGGCGGCTTCAAAGTCGTCATCCGTGGAACCGGTGGTCGTTCGGGCGGCCCGGCGGCCGCGCCGAGCCGTTGGGATCTCGTCGTTCATTTCTCCGGGAGGCCCGGACGCAAAGGGGCCAGCCCCAGCGAGCGCCATCCCGCGGTCCGATCGGCTTTCGCGCCACCGCCCCAGTACTTCGTCCAGCCCGTCGCGACACATCAAACAAAATTGGATCGGATGCAGCCCAGTGACCATGACCAAACCCGCCAGATAGGCGGATGCTAAAAATAACATGGAACCAACCCGCCCGATGCTCGCCGCCAACATTTTGTCCCCCAAAATCCAGCCCAACCCGCCCCCAGGATTCGCCTGAAGAATATGGTTGGTATAAGCCCAGTCCTTCAACCAATGGCCCTGCACACTCAACAAGGCAGGCGCCGAAATCATGATCAATCCCAGCCCTGCCAACGCCCGCCCCGTTAGCCGGTTCCTCGAAACCAGCATCGAAACCCCAAACCAGACCATGGCCGTCGGTAATAAATAAGCAGCCGCCCCAAATAACAAAAGGTGACACCCAGCCAGAAACGCGCCTACCGGGCCGATCACATTGTTGGCTGGCTCGTTCGGTCGGTCCGTCGTCGCCAGTGAACCACACAACGGCCAGTCATTGTGAATGTCCCTTGGGTCATGCGAAACCAAGGCAAGATAGCCGGCCATGCCCAAGGCCAGCAAGGCAATGGCCCCGACCGTCCCCCATGGCGTCTCAAAATGCGGCGTGGCTTCTTCTTGCTGACGGCGGGCTGGGCGGCGTTCCATAATCACTGCAAAAGGTGGCGTGCGGAAATCGTGTTGGGACAAAAAGAAAGTTCTCCCCCACGGAGCAATCACTGGCATAAATTTTAGACTTTCCACGCGACGGCGGCAATGATTTGTTTTGAGTTTCCTGAATTTCTAGTCCTGCCGTTCATCCATGTCGTCGCCGCCCCATGCTGCCGAGCTTCTCATCCTGTTCGTCAAGTACCCAGAACCCGGCCGCGTCAAAACCCGCCTCGCCGCCGGCGTTGGCCCTGAACAAGCCGCTGCTATCTACCAAGACCTCGTTCAGCTCGCCTGGCGCGCCGCCTTAGATTGGTGTCAGCACGCCCCTCATTCCTCACCGAGCCCGCCTCCCTCTCGAACACTTTGGCTTTTCTTCGATCCCCCCTCCAAAGAATCAGAAATAAAAGCTTGGTTCGCGCGCTATCCGTCTCCCTCTGATCTCCCCGTGACCTGGATCGCGCAACCTGAAGGGGATCTGGGTGAACGATTGGAATACGTTTTTGATAAGGCTTTTAATGAGGGTTTTTCCGCTGTTTTCGCGATTGGTACAGACTGCCCATCCCTCACCGCTGAAGCGCTCGAAACCGCGTCACTCCGCCTCCGCCTCTCCGATGCCGTTCTCGGTCCCGCCGCCGATGGTGGATATTACCTGATCGGCCTCACCCGGTACCACCCCAACGCGTTCAGAAAAATTCCATGGAGCTCGACGCAGACGCTGGCCGCCACCCTCGCCGCCCTCCGCCTCCTCAATTGGAACGTCGCCCAATTGCCCGTACTCCACGACATCGACACCCAAGCTGATTGGGAACTCTGGCTCCATCGCTCATCTCATCTGTCAAAGCCGACTCCAGAATGATTCTTTTACGATGAGGGTCTTTAAATTGCTTTGAAATTACAGTGATGCTTAGTAATGGTGTCGAGTGCCTAGAAATTCACTCCTCACCGGCCCGCTGACGATTCTTGGAATCGCGATTTTTTGTAGTCTTTCCATGGCGACATCCGCCCAAACGGCCGCCCCTTCGTCCGGGACCGCCGCACCGGCCTCCGCTAAAAAATCCGCCTCTCCCACGCCAAAAGTGACCCGCCCGGCCGCCGCCAAACCGGTTTCCGCCGTGCGAAAAGCGACGGCTGTGGCGAAAACTTCCAGCTCAACGGCGAAACCAGCGGCGAAACCAGCGGCGAAAGTGGCAGCAAAGTCAGCCGTTAAGCCAGCCACCAAAGTGGCCGCGGCCCCGGTCCGCAAGGCATCGGGGGCCATGGCAGTGAAGTCATCGAAAAAAGCGGTCGCGGCATCGAGCACCGCCAAGTCCGTGGCGAAAACGGGCGCCGCGACTTCGCGGAAGCCAGCGGTCAAATCGCTGGCAGCCAAGCCGGCAGTCAAACCGGCGGTCAAATCAACTGCCCGGCCGCTAGTGGCTGCCGGCAAGGTGTCTGCGAAAGCGAAGCCAACGGCCGAGGCGTCCGCGCGGGCGAGCCGGCCCAAGGCTTCGGCTGTGGTGGCGGGTTTGTCGACCAAACCGGACCGTACGCCGTCGCCTCCGGCCATTCTCAGTCGAAAAAAGCCGGTGGCGCCGGGAGTGGCCAAGGTTGTTTCCGCAGGGTCGGATAACGTCGTGACTACCTCGCTGTCAAGACCTCAGTCTAAACCACCCTTTAGTCCGGATGATGATGAGGCGGTCGTGGAGGAAACTTCCTCCGATGGTTTTGAGCTGACTGAGAAGGAAGTGCAGGAAACGGAAACGCAGGGGGAAAAGGAATCTCTGATCGTGGGGCGCCCGGCTGGTTCGTTGGAAATTGAAACGTCCTCCCCGTCCGACACTCCGATGGTTTCGCTGTTTGGTATGGCTGGTGGGGCCGGGGCTGCGGCGATGACTGCAGACCCTCTTGCTCCAACAGCTGGTGAACGTGAGGCGGTGCCGGGCGATTCGGAATCGGCTGTCGGCGCGCCCTTGACCCTGCCTCCTTCTGAGTTGTCCCCGGCGTCCCCGGCGTCCCCGGCGTCTGTGCTGCCAGAGCTCAGTGCGGCTGAGGCGGCTGAGGCCCAGCCTAAGGCGGCCGCTCCTGCCGAAGGTGTGGCTTTGGGGAAAATCACTTTCAGCAGTCTGGAGGACGAGTTTTCAGCGGCGCCCTCGCCGGTTGAGATCATGACGCCGATGTCGTCCCAGGAGTCAGTGCTGACAGCGTCTTGGTCGGCTCCGGACGAGGCCCCCGCTTTGAGCGCGCCGCCGGTGGAGACGACCGTGGCGCCGCTCCGCGAGGAAACGGCTACGATCGCCGGGGCCGAACCCTTGGTGGTGACCGAACAACTCGATGAGCCGGTCGCTACGACGGTGGTTGACGCGGCGGTGGTTGGGGAGGGGAGTCCGGGGAAGGGGCGCGTTCGGGCCACGGTTTCTTCTTTGGAGCGTGAGGCGTGGCCGGTGGGGGGTGAGGGGGTTAATCATGTAGTGGCGACCTCGTTGCAGGCGGGTGGGGCGCTGCGTTCGGGGGTGGGCGGGGCGCCATCTGTGGCGGAGGAGGCTCCAGTGCGGATGGCGCTGCCTCCGGCGCCTGACCAGCTGGCGCCGCAGCGGGCGGAGCGAACTGGGGCTGCGTTTGAGGTGCCGGCGGCGGCTGGAGACTTGGTGATTGCGGCCAACACGCAGACGGATTTTGAGGTGAAGGAAAAGCGGGTCGTTTTCAGCGGCAGTGTGATCATGAAAAACGAACGGTTTTATTTGACGGCGGACACGCTGGTGGCGCACTTGAAGGATAACCAGTCAGGTTTGGATTTTGCTGAAGCTCAAGGGAATGTGGTAGTGCGGATGGTGGAAAACGGCCGGGAGACCGGCTCATCCGGTTTGGCTAAAACCGCTATTTTTCGACCGGAGACGGGCGAGATTGTGCTCAGAGGATGGCCTCAGCTGCGCATGGGCAACAAGGCTCATGTGGCCTCGGCCGCGACCACGGAAATGTCCCTCTTTACTGATGGGCGTATGAAAACATCAGGTCGAAACCAAACCATGATCGTTCCCTGAAGCGGGGGGCAAGGTGAGGCGGAAAAATCACCTGTTAAGAAATCAGAATTTTCTTTGACAACGGGATGCGGGCTCCTACTCTAGCCAACGCTTCAAGGCAGACTCAGTCGAGTCACCCAGCGGGTTATTCCTTATGTTTACACATGGGTCTGACCAGTGGGTGGCTTTTGCGTCTTGAAATGAGGCGTGGCTCGGAGAGAATTCTTTCACCAGTTCCAGTGGAAGGACTCGAACACGAAGGTGGGGCGCACAGACTTCGTGGCCCTTCGCGCGGACGGGTCGGCGGTGCGCTTGCACCCCCAGACCAAGTAGAACTCGATGGGTCGAAAGGAGG
>JALRGB010000781.1 GCA_023253575.1 Verrucomicrobiales bacterium | reverse complement strand
TCCGCTGCCTTCAGCCTGGCATCTAGTTCACCCGTCGAGCAAAAAACTTTCCCCGCTGGCTCTGGCGTTCAAGGCCCACTTGCTCAAGGAAATCGACCGATACAAATGGGATGACGCTCCGCTTGGATAGAGGTACGAGATTTGATGGTCTGTGAGTTGTGAATAAATCTCTTGCTCGTTTAAGAACGGACCCCAGGGAGGTGAAAAAGCGCCGGAAAATTCAATGCGAGGCTGTGGCGGATGAGTCCAGACGGTAGCCAGACCGTCCCGGTCTGGATTATCCTGAAAACCAGAGCGAGACGCTCTGTCTACTTGCACGAACCCCAGATTTAAGCGCGGCGCGACGCCAAAGGATCAAGTTGCACTGCAATTCTCGTCACGCAGATTTTCTAAGCCTTCCCCACAAAGCCATGCCTCGGGTGAGTGGCTCCCACGTCGTTTGGCTGATGGCTAGGCTTCGAACTCGACTTGGTATCGCGGCAGGGAGGGATCTGCTTCTAGACTATAGCGGTCGATGCCTCCGGCCAGCGCTCGCACGTTGGTGAATCCATGACCGGCAAAATAAGCGGCGGCGTCGAGCGCCCGTGGGCCGGTATGATCGTACAGGACGACGAGGGCATTTTTATCCCAGGAAGCAAAGGCTTCGCGTTGTAGTTCTTGTGAGAAGAGGCATGAGCCGGGAATGGCGACGGCTTCATGTTCTTCGCGGGTTCGCAGGTCCACTATGTGTGCTGGCGGCGCGTCGTCGGTGGAGGTCAATCTGGCGGCCAGAGCGGAGGGAGAGATCTGCAGCTGGAGGTCATTCTCGTGACTGGCCAGAAGATGGTCGATCATTTCCTGCACGGGAATATTTTCATGGCGGGAGCAGAGCTGGGCCAAGGTTTCTTCTGGCTGGAATGCGCAGCTCGAGCAGCCGCCGATGTGGTAGCGGGCGAACAACGCGCGCCGGGCGCCGGGCAGCGCAGCCAGCACGGCGGCGATGGTGAGGTCTGGAGTCAGGGTGGGGGCGGAAGTAGCGGTCATGATCAAAGGTCAGTGTACGCATGGATTGGCGGCAATAAACTCCCGATCCTGCCGAAGGTGGGACCGTTGCCGGTCGGCAGACCGCTGCGCATATCGCTTGCCCGCCTCGGCGCCGGGGTCATGATCAGGGCATGATGAAATTCCTGATGCCCCACCCGGTGGTGGCCGCGGTCGCTTTGTGCGCCATGGCCTTGGCCCCGGTCTCGTCCTCTTCGGCCGCCGACGTGGTGGTTATTGACGCTCAAGCCATGGCTCCGCTGGTGGCGCCGGACGCGGTGGTCAAAAAACTGGCTGGTGGCATGAAATTTATTGAAGGACCGGTCTGGATCGGCTCCGGCAATGACGGACAGCTCATTTTTTCCGACATTCCAGCTGATGAATTAAAAGCCTGGTCGCCGGCCGCTGGCTTGACGGTTTTCCGCACCCCGTCTCGCAATGCCAATGGCAATACTCTCGACTTGCAAGGCCAGTTGATCACCGCGGAACATAGCGGGCGCCGACTCAGCCGCACCGCTGCCGATGGCACCATCTCGACCGTGGTCGACCAGGCCGGGGGCAAAAAATTTAACTCTCCCAATGACGTCGTCGTCAAAAGCGACGGCACCTTCTGGTTCACCGACCCACCGTATGGCCTGCCGCGGGATCAGCCGAAAGAACAATCCGGCAATTTCGTGTTTCGCTACGATCCGGAGTCCAACCAGACCACTATCGTCTCTCGCGAACATGACATGCCCAATGGCTTGGCCTTCTCGCCCGATGAAAAACTCCTTTACGTTGCCGACTCCGGGAAACCCCGCGCCCTCCGCGTCTATGACGTCAATGCCGACGGCACGTTGTCGCCGGGGCGCCCGTTCTGCACCATCGACCAGGGTGGTCCCGATGGTATTCGCGTCGATGCTCGCGGCCATGTTTGGTCAAGCGCCGGCGACGGCGTGCAGATCTTCTCTGTGTCCGGAAAACTTATTGGTCGCATCCTGTGCCCCGAAGGGCCCGCCAACCTCGCCTTTGGGGGCAAGGATGGTCAGACGCTTTTTATGACGTCCCGCACCGGATTATATTCCGTGCCGGTTTTGACCGGTCCGGCCACTCGGCCTGCCGCTCGATAATTTCACCCTAGCGGGTGGGCCTCATCAATGGCTTGAATCATTAACGAGCGTGGTGATTCAATGGCCTAAATCATCTACTGGGTGCAGCACGGCATTCAAGGCGCGGCGAAACGGGCTGGGCATTGGCCAGTCGGCCAGTTCCGTCTCGACGATCCATGATTCGTCGGTTTGGGCGACGGGGGTTTCGGCGGCGGCGTGCAGCCGCAGGCTTACATGGTGGTGAGTGATGGTGTAGTGTCCGCTCCAGAGGAGTGACCCGATTTTGCGGTCGTGCACGGCGGGCAATTTCCAAAGCCCGCGTCGCCGTTTTCCTTGTTCTTGGTGCAGGAGGATTTTTCCGTTATGGCGGGCGACGAGGACATCTTCTTCGACGGCGACGATTGGCCGTCGAGGTTTTTTCAGTGGCAGGGTGGACGGGTGGGTGGCTTGGCACCATGGGCGCACGGGGCAGAGCAGGCAGGACGGGGTGCCTGAAGTGCAGAGGCGCTGGCCGAGTTCCATCAGGGCGGAGTTATACGATCGCACGTCTTGGGTGGGCAGCAGGCCTTCCGCCCATTGCCAGAGCTGGCGTTGGCCGGTGGGGCTGTCGATTTCGATGTGGAAATCCATCAATCGGGCGAGGACGCGGGCCACGTTGCCGTCGACGAGTGGTGCTGGGAGGTTGAAGGCGAACGACATGACGGCGCCGGCGGTGTAGCGACCGATTCCGGGGAGGGCGAGCAGTTCTGGCAGGGATGTGGGGAAGACGCCGTGGTGGCGGTCGATGATGACTTGGGCGGTTTTCTGCAGGTTACGGGCGCGGTTATAGTATCCGAGGCCTTCCCAGAGGGAGAGGACGAGTGATTCTGGGGCGGCGGCTAGGCTGGCCACGTCGGGCAGCGATTGCATCCAGCGGGAGTAATGACCGCGCTCGAGGACCATGGCGAGCGTGGTTTGTTGCAGCATCATTTCCGAGACGAGGACGGCGTAAGGGTCGGTGGTTCGGCGCCAGGGGTAGTCTTTTCCCTCTTGGTGGAACCACTGGACAAGGGCCTGTTGAAAGGCGTGGTGGTCGGCGATGGCGTCGGGGCGGTCGGGCACGGAATGGAAGTAAGAGTGGCGGCTTGTTAGTTGCGCGGCATCGGCCACCCTGCAAGTCCATCCCGAATCTTTATCCCCCACCAATCATCACCCTTTATGACCGGAGTCATTTTCGACTGGGACGGCGTCATCATTGATTCCCATGACACGCATCAGGCTTTATCTTTTGCCGGGCTGGCGGATCTGATCATCCACTCGTTGGACGATGTAGCCGTGGCTGATTTGCGGGGACTTTTTTCGAAAATCGACTGATTGCGGTCTGTTCCTCCGCTTCTACTTGGCAGATACACCCAGAACTGCTTCATTCCCACTCCCGTGTCGGATCCCTCTTCTCCGCTCTCTTTGTCGCTGCGTGTAACCGCCGCTGGAAAATTCCTCCAGCTTGACGGTGAGCCGTGGCTGCTCAAGGGGGTGGCTTATGGTCCGTTTGATGGGGATGATTCGCTGCCGTCGCCCGACCAAGTTGACCGTGATTTGCGCCAGATACGGGCGCTTGGATGCAACACGTTGCGCATTTACATGCCGCCGCCGCGGTGGTTTTTGGAGGCGTGTGCGGCGGCGGGAATCCGACTACTGATCGGCTGGCCGTGGCCGTTGCATACGGATTTCCTGCGCACCCGGCGGGGTGCGGCGGCGATCATCAAAACGGCGCGGGATGTCGTACGGTCGCTGCGCGGAGCGCCGGCGGTGCTGGGGTTTCTTGTCGGCAACGAGATTCCGGCGGACATGGTTCGGTGGATGGGGCCGGCGCGGGTGCAGCGGTTTCTCGAGCGGGTGATTGCCGCTTGCCGCGACGAGGCGCCGGACGCGCTTTTTGGGTATGCGAGTTACCCGAGCACGGAATACCTGAATCCGCGCAATGCCGACTTTGTCTCCTGCAATATTTATCTCGATGATCAGGCGGCGCTGGCTCGATATTTGATGCGGCTGCAGCATGTGACTGGCGACCGGCCGCTGGTGATTGGCGAATTCGGAATGGATACGCATTCATATGGGGCGGCGCGGCAGGCCGAAGTGGTGGCCGGTGCGTGGGTGGAAATGATGCGGGCCGGACTGGCCGGGCAGGTAATTTTCAGTTTTACCGATGAATGGTTTAATGACGGTCGGCGTCTGGACGGGGACTGGGCCTTTGGTATTACGATGGCGGACCGCACCCCGAGGGCGGCCGCCGTCGCTCTGGAGGCCATCCTGCCGTCAGTCACTCGACCTGGGCAGGGAGTGCAACTGAAAGTCCGGCCGCGTTTTTCCATCATCATTTGCACCTACAATGGATCCCGCACGCTGCGGAATGCTCTGCAATCGGTGCTGGCCCTGCCTTATCCCGACTACGAAATCGTGTTGGTCGACGACGGTTCGACCGATCCGGAAGTGGCGGTCATTGCTGCCAGTTACCGAGACGTTCGTTCGTTTCGGATTACGCATGGAGGATTAAGCAAAGCGCGGAATTTTGGCGCGCGGCAGGCGAGCGGCACGATCCTTGTTTATCTTGATGACGATGCGGCGGCGACCAGCGACTGGCTGACGTATCTGGCGTTGGCGTTCGAGGATGAACGTGTGGGCGCGGCCGGGGGACCGAACATTCCGCCACCGGCTCGGTCGCTGTTGGAGGCGGCCATTGCGGCGGCCCCGGGCGGACCGGCGGCCGTGTTGATTAACGACACCGAAGCCGAACATATCCCTGGCTGCAATTTGGCGGTAACGCGTGCCGCTTGGGAAGAAGTGGGTGGATTCGACGAACGCCATCGCACGGCGGGCGACGATGTGGACATTTGCTGGCGGCTGCTTGATCATGGATATCGCATTTCTTATCATGCGGGGGCCATGGTCTGGCATGAACGACGTCAGACCGTTCGGTCTTATTTTCGCCAGCAGTATGGTTATGGTTCGGCCGAGGCGGATTTGATGGCCCAGCACCGTCATCGTTTCAGTGCGCTGGGGGGTGCACGTTGGCGTGGTGTGATTTACGAGCCATCGGCCCGCCGGTCGCTGGCTACCGGGATTATTTATGGCGGCATGTTTGGTACGGCGCCGTATCAATTTCTTTATGCGGTACCGCGCTCGGTGGCTGAAGGATGGTTTACGAGCGCCTCGTGTGGGGCGCTTGGATTTTTCTTTTTGATGGCCAGTGTCTGGCAGACGTGGTTTCTGGTGGTGGCGATCGTTTTGCTGGTGCCACCGGCTTGGCTAGCTGCGCGTACGGCGGTGTTGACTGCGGGTGGTCTGGCGTGGTCGGGCGGGGCGGTGGTTGGCCGGCTGCACGCCCGGCTGATTATTTTTCTGCTGGTGTTGTTGCAGCCGTGGGTGCGCGGGCTGGCCCGCGGTCTCGGTTGCCTTCGGCACCGGGTCTTACCGGCGGGCCCGTGGCGGCGGTGGCCGTGGTTTCATGGCTGGCCTGCAGGTCGCCCTAAGGTGGTGGCCGAGCTGGCTTTTTGGGGTGAGCAGCGGGGCAGTCGCACGGAATTGCTGACGGCTGTGCTGCATGAGCTCGAACGCGTCGGCTGGCCGGTCATGATGGGAGATCAATGGTCGAACTGGGATTTGGAATTGAAGCGTAGCGGGTGGTGGTTTATTCGGCTCGTGACGGCCACTGAATACCATCCATCGGACCGGCGGCTGACCCGGGTGCGGTTGCACACGCGAGCCACTGGGCGCACGCTGGCTGCCGCCGCCGTCACGACGGCCGTCGTTCTCACCGTATTTTTGCGGCACGCCTCATGGGGCGTCTGGGGTCTCGCCGGCAGCTTCCTGCTCTGGCTGGTCCTCGAATACACGCATGGCGCCGCCACCAGTCGCCTGCTCCGCTTGGTGCTCGACGCGGCCCGGAAACTCGGTCTGCAACAACTCGATCCCGCCACATCCCGTCCCGCCAGTCCGCCCGCTAAAACTTGATCTGCCGGTCAATGAAAATCAGGTGCCACAACTCAAGAATAACCAGCGACATCACCTGCTTTAACCCGATGAATTCACCGCGTTCCATCGAGTCGACCAAGGCGCGCACGCGGGTGGGATCGAAATACCCGCGGCGGGCTACCGCGTCTTTGTTCAACGTCAATTCGATCAAGTCTCGAATTTTGGGATTGGTGTAGAAATAATCCATGGGCAGGAAAAACGGATTTTTCGGGCGTCCGGCGATTTCTGGCGGCAGCAGGCGGCTGGCCAATTGCCGCTCGATGATTTTATCTCGTTTGGCGGTGGCCTTGAGGTGGGGTGGCATCTGGAAGGCCAGTTCGATCAGATGGTGATCGAGAAACGGCAGTCTGAGTTCCAGGCCATGGGCCATGGTATTTTTGTCCTGTCGGATCAAGGCCCAGTCTTGTAGCCAGTCGTCGTATTGGAGTTTGAGGAGGCGGTCGAGAAACGGGGCGCCGCCGTCGCGGTCGGCGGCGGCTTCCGGGGTGATCCACTCGTGGGTGGCGCGGGCTTTAAAGGAGTCGGCATAAATGGCCTGCCGTTCGTCCCGGCTCCACAGCGTCCGCAGCATGGTATAATTTTGGCGTAAATCCCGTTGCCGGTAGTCGGCGAGAAATTCCCCGATCCGTTTTTTTCCACCGCGGCCGAGGTCTGCTGGAAATTGGAAGAATTTGTTGAGTACGGCCGCCGGGGTGGCGCGAAACCCGGGCATCATGAGTCCCGAATGGACGAAGCCGGGTACGAGCCGTGAATACCGTTCCACCAGCGGAATGATCTTATGAAATTGATACCCCCCGAACATTTCATCTGCACCCTCGCCGCCGAGGACTACTTTGAAGTCTTGAGCACAGTGGGCGGCGAGCCGGTCAAACGCGATGATCAGAGCATCGCCAACGGGCCGATCCATTTGCCAGATGACGCGCGGGAGCCGCTCGAAATCATCCGGGGTCATGTGGATTTCGTGATGGGTCGTGCCGAGCAGTCGCGCCGTCTGGGCGGCGTCCTTGGTCTCATCGATGGGCGAGTTGAAGCCGATGGAGAAGGTATGGAGATTGCTGGTGGCGGTGCGGGCGGCGGCGGTGATCAGTGATGAATCTACCCCGGCACTGAGGTAGCTGGCGACGGGCACGTCGCTGCGCAGGGTGAGTTTGACGGCTTGGTGGAAGGCGGCCTCGAGTTCCTCCAGATAGTCGTCATCGCTTCGGTAGATCCCGTCTGTCTTGAGCGGCACGGACCAGTAGCGTTCGATGCGGATGTCGCCGTGGCGGCTGAGCGTGAGGGTGTGGGCGGCTGGCAGGATAAACACGCCGGCAAACATCGTTTCAGGTTCTGGGACGTTGCGTATGCCCAGATACGGATCGATGGCGTTCAAGTTGGCGGCCCGCTCGACCCATGGACATTCAAGCAAGGCTTTGACCTCGGAGGCGAAGATGAATTTTCCGTTGCGCTGGTAATAATAGAGCGGTTTTTGACCGCAGCGGTCGCGGGCGATGAATGTTTCGCCGGTGCGTCGGTCGTGGATGGCGAAGGCGTACATACCATTGAGGTGGTGCACCATGTCCCGCCCCCATTCTTCGTAGGCATGGACCAGAACTTCGGTGTCGCAACGCGTCTTGAACTGGTGCCCTCTGGCATCGAGCTGATCGCGGAGCTCGAGGTAATTGTAGATCTCGCCATTTTGCACCACGACCAGCGTGCCATCCTCGTTTTCAACTGGCTGGTCCCCGCCAGCGAGGTCAATGATCGAGAGTCGGCAATTGCCCATCGAGAATCGATCGCTGGCAAAAAACCCGGTGCCATCAGGACCGCGATGGTGCAAAGCCGCCGCCATGCGGCGGAGTAGGTCGGGGTCAGAGAATCCGGCAAATCCAAAAATCGCACACATGGTTTAATGATTTCCGAGGGGTCGAGCGGGGGGCATATTCAAAAAAGGCGTCAGTCATGACATTTTTCCATTCCTGCGGCCTATGGGTGGGGGGAAGCCGCACGCTTACTGACGTCCGCGAGGACACTTTTTGCGGCCTCCGCTCCCATTCGCATGGCCTTGTGCATGTTCGGGTAACAAAAGCCGCCTTGTCGTCCGGTCGTTTGCACGTTGCCCAGCGACTTCACGAATTCTGTGACCCGGTCGAGATGCGGCTCAAAGCCCAGCGAGAAAACGGGATAGCCGTGAGGCGTGCGCAGCAGATGGACTTCGACGATTTCGTCCGGGCGGCAAATTCCTTCGCTGTCGAGATCGGCAAAGATTGCGCGGCGCACGCTCTCCGCTCCCTCCCAAGTGGCATCACCGACTTCACACGTCGTCTCAACGATTAACACGGTATGGTCAGAAGGGGTTACGATGAGGCCGGCATTTTTCGGTTCGCCCACGCGATGAAATGCTTTGTCGCGGT
>JALRGB010000774.1 GCA_023253575.1 Verrucomicrobiales bacterium | reverse complement strand
GGCGGCGGAAGACAACCCAGCCAAACCACAAGTCAGGGCCAGCGAGAAAAGAGAAGACGATTTCATGACGAAAATGAGGCGATAAGAATAATAAAAGGTTTTTTAACTCAATTATTCGATTTTTGGCAAGAAAAATCTTTGCTTTTCTGAAGTTTTCCTGTCTTCCACGCTGAGCGACCGCGTTGATTCTGTCGTGCTGTGATCATGGGCTGGACGAAGTCGCTTATTGCTTTCGGTGGCGGATGGCCTGAAAGGGGGAGGTGAGCTGGTGTGCTTCGGGACGCCTTGTTTCGGCCTAGCTCTGATTTGATCTGCTTTCTGAGCCGCCTCCTTTCTGGCCCGGCTTATTCTTTTACTTGTTTTTTCTCATGCCGCGCATCCCTGTCCTCGCCATTATTGGCCGCCCGAATGTCGGGAAGTCTTCCGTTTTTAACCGGCTGGCTGGCCGGCGTCTTTCCATTGTCCACGACATGCCTGGAGTGACGCGCGATCGTTTGGCGGCCCCGGCTGAGTCGGTCAAAGTGCCGTTGACGTTGATGGATACCGGGGGGATTGGCGAGGCGTTGGATGACGGGTTTGCCGCTCAGGTGGAAATCGAGGCGGACATTGCCATGGAAGAGGCGGATTTGATTTTGTTTGTGGTCGATGCCAAAAGCGGACTGACGGCGGTGGATGAATTTCTGGCCGAGCGGCTGCGCAAAAAAAAGGCTCCGGTCATTGTGGGGGTCAATAAAATTGATGGAGCGGAGCATGAATCGATTGCGGCGGATTTTGCCAAGTTTGGATTTCAGCAGACGTTTACGTTGAGTGCGACCACGGGGCGCGGGTTTGGTTCGTTGCGCGACTTTTTGGCGGATCGTTTTCCCAAGCCTGAGGAGGCAGGGGGCGACGGGGAGGCGGCGGTCGCGGCTGAGCCGTTGAAGATCGCCATCATTGGCCGTCCGAATGTCGGCAAATCGTCGCTGGTTAATGCGGTGCTCAATGACCAACGGACGATTGTCAGCGGTATTGCGGGCACGACGCGCGACTCTATTGATATTCCTTTTGTGAAGGATGGGCGGCCGTATGTGCTGATTGACACGGCTGGGTTGCGGCGTCGCACGAAGGTTGATTCGCTGGTGGAAGTCTTCAGTGTGCAACGGGCCAAAGACAGTGTGCGCCGCGCCGATGTGTGCGCCCTCGTCATTGATGCCGGCGAAGGCGTGACCATGCAGGAACGCAAAATCGCCCAGTTCATGCTCGAGGTCCACAAACCGTGCGTCTTGATCGCCAATAAGTTCGATCTGTATCACCCCGAGGCAAAATTCCGCGACCGGTTGGAGGAACTGGAGGAAACCCTGCGACGGGAATTTTTCTTCATGCCCTACGCCCCTATGGTGGCCGTCTCCGCCAAAGACCGGCAGTACCTCGGCAAGATTTTTTCCACCATCGACACTATCCGCGTCGCTTCGGAAACGATGCCTGGCACGGGCGTCCTCAATCGCCTGATCCACGATGCCATCGAGCGCACCCTGCCGCCGGCCATTCGCGGAAAACGCCTGAAGTTGCTCTACTCTACCCTGCAGCGTCCAGAGAAACCACAGGTCGTGACCGCGCCGACCATTGTCACCTTCGTCAATTACGCGGACCTCATGAGCGAGAGCTATCAACGGTATCTCGAGGCCCAGATTCGAGAAGAATTTCCGTTCGAAGGGTTGCCTCTGCGTTTCGAGGTGCGGGAACGGCGTCGGGAAGAAAAACCAGGGCCGGCCGGCCGCCGGGCGTCCAAAAAAGCCAGCGAACGCGGCAAAAAAGAACAAGCTCGCAAAACGGCGCGTCCAGTCAAAGACCCGCGTCCCGCCGCCGCCCGCGCCGCTCGCAGCGCCCGCAAAACAGCGCCCCCCGCCCGCCGGGGCCAAGCCCGCAGCTAAAAAATATCACCCATCGCTGAGCGCTGAATCGCGTGTGATGGGCGCACTCTTTCTGCTTTTCTGCTCGCCTCGCGGGAGGAAGCGAGTACAGCAATCGGCATGGAGAACGAGAGAATTTTTGCTCAGCTAACGGCTGCCGGGGTGGTGGCGGTGTTGGTACTTGATCGGGAGGAGGATGGTCCTCCGGTGGCGGAGGCGTTGCTGGCTGGCGGGGTGACGGCTATGGAATTGACGCTGCGCACGCCGGCGGCTTTGGGGGCCTTGCGGGCTATCCGGCGCCAAGTGCCAGAGATGTTGGCCGGGATTGGCACGGTATTGAATACGACGCAGGTGGCTGCGGTGGTGGAAGCGGGCGGTGCCTTCGGTGTTTCGCCTGGGGTCAATTCGCGGGTCATCGAGGCGGCGCTCTCGGCGCGGCTGCCTTTTGCTCCCGGGATCTGCACTCCGTCGGACATCGAGCATGCGCTCGAATACGATCTCCGTTTGCTCAAGTTTTTCCCTGCGGAGGCGTGTGGTGGGCTCAAGTATTTACACAACATTGCTGCTCCGTACGCTCATCTTGGGCTGCGATATGTTCCGCTGGGAGGCGTGGGTCTGGGGAACATGGGTAGCTATTTGGCGGACGCTCATGTGGCGGCCATCGGCGGATCCTGGTTGGCGGCCCGCGAGACCATTCGCGACCGCCGCTGGTCTGACATCACCGAGGCCGCTCGCGCGGCCATCGCCCAGCGCGATTTTATCCGCAATGCTCAGGCCGATTCTTCGTTGTAAATTCATAATAATCAAGACATTCCGTACCAGAACCATTGATCGAGAGACTTTTTCCCGGTTCACTGGCATCGCTAAATCTCAAGGGTATGATTTCTTGGATTTGAGCCTCACTCCACAACCGTAAGCCTCGTCCACGCTTTTTCTTTTCCACTTTTTTCATGCGCCTCAATCCTATTCGCGGTCTGGTTCCAGCCGCTCCCTTTGTTCAAGAAGTCGCCGCCGTTCCGTATGACGTCGTCGACCGCTCCGAAGCCGCCGCCCTCGCCGCCGGCAAGCCGCACAGTCTGCTGCATGTCGATCGTGCGGAAATCGATCTCCCGACCGATGTCGATCCCTACGATGACGCTGTGTATGCCCGGGCCCGCGAGAACTTTTTGCGTCTACAATCGGAGGGAGTGCTGGTCCGGGAGCCCGAGCCTGCGGTGTATTTTTACCGTCAGACCATGGGCGGCCACTGCCAGACCGGGCTGGTCGCTGGGTGCCATATCGAAGACTATGAACGCGATGTCATCAAGAAGCATGAAAAGACGCGCAAGGTGAAGGAGGATGATCGCACCCGCTTGGTGGACACCTTGTCGGCTCACACGGGTCCGGTTTTTCTGACATACCGTGACGTGGCGGCCGTGGATGCGATAGAACGCGAAGTGACGTCGTCGCAAGCGCCGATATTCGACTTCGTGGCGGACGATGGCATCGGCCATACTGTGTGGCGGGTCACTGGGGAACGGGCTACTGCGT
>JALRGB010000763.1 GCA_023253575.1 Verrucomicrobiales bacterium | reverse complement strand
TCACTGGAAGTGGCGCGCACCCTGCATTTGAACCGAGCCGTGCATCCCTTTGTGATGGATTTCTGCAAGGACGACCCCCATGCCACCATCGAGGCGGCGCTGGCCGTGCTAAAGAATGACCGGCTGATTCAGGCCGGCGATCCCGTCATCATCATCAGCGACGTGCTCGTCGGCGAATGCACCGGCGATTCGGTACTCATGCGCCGCGTGTAACACCCAGTTCGATTTTGCAAAACAGCAAGTCCCCACTTGCCAGTAGCTGGGTCTCTCCATTTTCAACGGCATGTCCGCCCCGACTTTGCCCGCTCATTCCGATGTCGTCCTGATTGGCAGCGGCATCATGTCAGCACACCTCGCCGTCCTGCTGAAAGAACTGGACCCGCGCCTCACTCTGCAGGTTTTCGAATCCGCCCCTTCCCTGGCCCCGGAAAGCTCCCACGGCTGGCATAATGCCGGCACCGGCCACGCCGGATTGTGCGAACTCAGTTACACCCCCGGAATGACCGGAGAGGGCGCCGTACCCGTGGACAAAGCCCTGGAAATCTACGGCCTGTTTGACCAGTCTAAACAGTTTTGGAGCCACGCCGTCACCACCGGCATCACCGGCGCGCCCGAAACTTTCATCCAGCCAGTGCCCCATCTGAGCTTCGTACACGGCGACCACTATGTCCGGTTTCTGCGAGCCAGACATGAGGCCCTGCGCGCCCACCATTATTTCCACGACATGGAGTTCTCCACCGATCCATCGGAAGTCGCGGAATGGGCCCCGCTGCTCATGGAACAGCGCGAACAGTTTCCCATTGCCGCCACCAGAGTGCGAGGCGGAACCGACATGAACTTCGGCGCACTGTCACGACAACTCTGGCACTGGCTCAACCGCCAGTCAGGATGCACCGTATCGACAAACTGCCGCGTCACCGCACTGGCCCCGACCGCCAGCGGCTGGCAGGTGACCGTCGCCGACGGCCCAAATGGTGGAAACACCACCGTCACCGCCGGTTTTGTCTTCGTCGGAGCCGGCGGCGGCAGCCTGCCACTCTTGCAGGCCGCCGGCCTGCCTGAGGCCCGCGGCCTAGGCGGATTTCCCATCGGTGGCCAGTGGCTCGTCTGCCACCAAGAATCCATCGTCAACCGCCACCACGCCAAAGTCTACGGACAACCACAGCCCGAAGCCCCCACCATGGCCGTGCCACACCTCGACACCCGCACCCTCGATGGAAAAAAATCATTGCTGTTCGGCCCGTTCGCCTCATGGACGACCCGGTTCCTCCACCGCCACGGCAGCCCGCTCGACCTCGTCCGCTCCATCCGACCGCATAACCTCGGTACCTTGCTCAAAATCGGGGCCAGTAATATGGAACTCGTGCGATACCTGATCGATCAAGGCCTCCAAACCATGGAAAGCCGCATCCGAACACTGCAACTGTTTTACCCCGGCGCCCGCGAGGAAGACTGGCAGCTCCAAGACGCCGGCATCCGCGTCCAAGCCATCAAAAAAACCGATGGCGAAGCCGGCATCGTTCACTACGGCACCGAAGTCATCACCAGCGCCAACCGTTCCCTCTGCAGTCTGCTGGGCGCCTCCCCCGGCGCTTCCGTGTGCGTGCCCATCGCGCTCGAAGTCATCGAAAAATGTTTCCCGCATCTCGTGCGCGACCCAGAAAGCCGCGCCCGCCTCCAACGCATGGTGCCCGCCTACGGTGACAACCTCCACCTGCCAAGCCGTCGCCCATGCCATCGCGAGGCGCGCACTTACATGGACGAAGTCCTCGGCCTGACCCCATAAAATCCCCCTAGCCCTCAGCCCTTCTTCTTCTCATCAGCCGCCCAAATACGCGGCGCGGACCTGTGGATTCGTCCGCAAAGCGGCCGAGGTGTCGTCAATCAACACCTTCCCCGTCTCCAGCACATAACCATGATGGGACACCGCCAAGGCCAGATTCGCATTTTGCTCGACCAACAAAATGGTAATACCCCGTTCTTTATTGATCGCTACAATCTGTTCGAAAATCGATCGCACAAGGATCGGGGCGATACCCAGCGATGGCTCGTCCAGCATCAGGCATCGCGGTTTACTCATGATGGCGCGCGCAATGGCGAGCATTTGCTGCTCCCCTCCGGACATGGTTCCGGCGGCCTGATGCCTACGCTCCCGCAGGCGCGGAAACATTTCATACCCGAATTCCATGTCGGCCGCTACCCCCGGCTTGTCCTTCCGCAGATAAGCCCCCATGCGCAGGTTCTCCTCCACGGTCAAGTTGGCAAACACCATACGCCCTTCTGGCACATGGCAGAGGCCGCGGGCCACGATGGCATGAGGTGGCAGGTTCGTGATGTCCTCGCCATCATAACGCACCTTTCCCCCGCGCGCTTTGATCAACCCCGAAATCGCCCGCAGGGTGGTCGACTTGCCGGCCCCATTGGCGCCAATCAAGGTCACAATCGACCCTTGGCTCACCCGTAGAGAGACGCCATGCAGCGCCTTGATCGTGCCATATCCAACCGCGAGATTCTCAATTTCAAGCATGTTCACCACCTCCATCAGTTCCCAGATACGCGGCAATCACCCGGGGATTGGTCCGAATGTCAGCCGGCGTCCCTTCGGCAATTTTCACACCGTATTCGATGACAATAATCCGCTGGCAAATACCCATGACCACTTTCATGTCGTGTTCGACAAGTAAGATCGCGATATCGAACTTATCGCGGATGAACTGGATTAAGTGCATCAATCCCTCTTTTTCCGTCGGATTCATACCGGCTGCTGGTTCATCCAGCAGCAACAATTTCGGTTTGGTGGCCAGAGCCCGAATAATCTCGAGCCGCCGTTGATCGCCGTAGGACAGCGACTTGCACGGCACATGGGCCATGCCGCGCAATTCGAAGATATTCAAGAGATCAAGGATTTCCGCCTCGATCAGTTTCTCCTCATCGCGATAAGCCGGTCCTCTCACCAGTGCATGGGCAATCCCATGCTGCTGGTGCATCACCATGGATGTGCGCACATTGTCAAAAACGGACAGGGAGGGAAAGAGCCGGATGTTTTGAAACGTCCGCGCGATACCCAGCTTCGTGATCTGGTGCGGTTGATGGCCCGGAATCTTGATGCCGTTAAAAAAGATCTGGCCCGCCGTCGGAGTGTACACCCCCGTAATGAGGTTAAATACCGTGGTTTTACCGGCCCCGTTCGGACCAATCAACCCAACCAACTCTCCCGGTTGAATGCCAAAACTCAGGTCCCCGACAGCTCGCAAGCCGCCGAACTGAATGGTCACATCCTCAAGCTGCAACGTCGCACTCACGCCCGCTTCCTCCTTTGAAAGAGACCCGCCGGCAACAACCCCTGGGGACGCACAATCATCATGACAATCAACAGCAAGGAGAAAACAATCATGCGGTATTGCTCGAAATCACGCAGGAATTCGTTGAGCACCGTCAACACCACCGCCGCCACAATAACCCCCACCGTGCTGCCCATGCCGCCCAATATCACCATGACCACCACGTCCACCGACTTCAGGAAATTAAATCCCTCCGGGGAAATAGTGGTGCGTAAATGCGCATACAACCCGCCCGCCAGCCCAGCAAAAAAGGAACCAATCACGAAAGCCAGCACCTTGTAGCGCGTGGTATTAATACCCATCGACTCACCCGCAATTTCATCATCGCGAACAGCCAAAAACCCGCGGCCATAGGTCGAGTTAACGAGGGCGCCAATCGTGTAAATGGCAATGGCGGCTGTGGCAAAGACCCAGAAAAAGCTGGTGTACGCAGGGATCCCCTTTAACCCCAGAGCGCCACCAAACGGACCGTCTCCATTGGTGTTCTGTAGGACGACCCGGATGATCTCATTAAATCCAAGC
>JALRGB010000749.1 GCA_023253575.1 Verrucomicrobiales bacterium | reverse complement strand
TGCCGAGCAGGCCGACCATGGGGGCGACGGTGATGATGTCGGCGAGGATGGAGATGCGTCCGCTGAGCAGGCTGGCTTGGCGGGTACCTTCGGCTTCGGTGACTTCGCGGACGTCATCGAAGCTGGCGGTGGGGTTTTTGGTGGCGAATTCCAGTGTTTTCTGGGTGATGCGGGCGATGCATTCGTTCCGGCGACTGGCGATGAGGAGGAGGCCTGGGTAATCACCGGCGCGGATGAGGGTTTCGGCTTCGTTCATGAAGCGGTCGCTGACCACGGCGTCTTGGCGGATGCTGAAGGTGTAGAAGAGGATCAGGGCGACGGCGAGCACGGAGAGGGCGACCAACGGATACATCATCAGGCCGCCGGCGTGAAAGAGTTCGCTCAGGGTGGCTGGGGCGGCGTTGGTTTTGGCTCCGGGCGGGCCGGCGGTGCCTTGGGCCGCCGCCAGCGCGGTTAGGGCCCACCATAAACCCGCGCCGCCGAGGGCGCGCGGAGGCGACATCCGGTGACGGAGCCGGCGGACCGGAGGAAAGCAAGCCGTGAGGGGCATGATAATAGGGGCGTAGGGGCGCGCGGATTTGTTTTATTATCCGCTGATTGTTGACGAATGTGTACTTCCATGCATTTCCCGCCGAGGTCAAGAACAGCCGGGGGAAAGCCGCGTCGCTCCTTGCGAATCCTGCGGCGCGCGCTATGGCCGGGGGATGTCAGGAGCAGAACTAGGCCGCTTGCGGCGTCTGCGTCACCGGGTGGAGGCGTGGGCCGTCCGCGCGGTGGCTTGGGGAGTGCCCCGATTGTCGCGTCCGGCCGCCCGGCGATGGGCCCGGGTTGCTGGCTGGGTCGGGTACATGGTTGATGCCCGCGGTCGGGCCACTGGTCGGGAGAACCTGCGCGTTGTTTTTCCGGAACGATCGGCCGCTTGGCGGAAATCGGTGCTCCGCAAAAGCTATATTTCCTTTGCGCAAACGATGATCGACCTTTTCTGGGGAGTCAATCTGACTGCGGAAAACTGGCGCGAGCATTTTACGATTGTTCCGGATGACCCTGAGTTGCCTGATGCGGTGGCGGCGACTGGGGCGATCTGGTGCTGCCCGCATTATTCTAATTTCGAGTGGATTGCCACGGTCATGCCTTGGTGGGGGGTGCCGATGATGATTGTGGCGCAGGACTTTAAGAACTCCGAGCTGACGCCGATTTTTGCGGCGGCGCGCGGTCATAGCGGGCAGACGATGATTTCGTCGGAGGGCGCCATGCTACGGCTGTTCAAGAACCTGAAGCGGGGCGGACATTCGTCGTTTCTGTGTGACCTGACGGTGCGCCCGGATCAGGCCGCCACCGTGGTGCGCGCGTTCGGCTTGAAAATGAGCGCGACTCAGCTCCATGCGGCGCTGGCCCAACGCACCGGCCGTCCGGTTGTGCCGATGCTGACGCTGCCACAACCTGACGGCACCTACCGCCTGCGGCTCTGGCCCGCGCACTATTTCACCCCGGAGCAGCCCGCTCACCAGATTGCTCAGCAGATCTGGGACCTTTTTGAGCCAGTCATTCGGAGTCAGCCAGAGGGGTGGCTGTGGATGTACAAACATTTCCGTCACCGGCCCGCTGATCTGGAAGGCCGCGAGTACCCGGCCTATGCTAATCGTTCGAAAAAATTTGATGCCCTTGAGCGGGGGCTATTCACAACCACCTGACCCTTTCATGCGCGACCTTCTGAACGATCCACTGTGGGAGGCGGCTGATTTGGGCCGTCCCATTCCTGATTCCCGACATGCTGTTTCCGTGTGTTTGCCTACGTGGGCCAGCGTGATTGGGTATGAGGAGGCTGATCCGGCGGTGACGGGAAGGATGCAGGCTGGGTATCCGCGGTTTTTCTGCCATCCCTTGGTGACGGAGTTGCTGGCCCGGGTGGCGCGCGAGAAGGCGGGGGATGGGAAAAAAGTGCTGGTATTTCCCACCCCGGAGGCGGCGGCGGCGGCGGCAGACTGGATTTTGTTGAAAGAGGATGTGCGGGGGGTAGCGGTACGCCGGCTGCATGAGGACGATGAAGCCTCGACAAACGCGACGGCGGTGATTTTCCCGGCTGAGGCGGAGAAGACGGCCCGGCTTTATTGGCGGTTTAGCGGGCAGGGCGTATCTAGCCGGTTGGCGGAATGTTTGCTGGCCGGATGGGGAGCGTCTGAATTTCGTGCGGCTGAATCCGAGGGCGCGGCGGCCCGGTCCCTCGTCCGCCAGCGTCTTGCCGCCTTGACTGGTCAACCAGCTGACCATGTGTTTCTTTTTTGTAGCGGCATGGCCGGGGTGCATGCCGTGCAGCGGACCCTCGGACTGCTGCGGCCCGGGCTGCCTACCGCGCAACTCGGATTCCCATACGTCGATGTGCTCAAGGTGCAGGAAGAATTTGGCGCTGGGGTCCGCTTCCTGCCCGGTGTCGGCGCCGAAGCCATGGCTGAGCTGGCGGCGCTGGCCGCCCGCGAACCGCTGGCCGGTTTGTATACCGAACTGCCGAGCAACCCGTTGATTGAAATGCCCGACTTGCCGGCGGTGGCCCGGCTGGCGGCGGCCCATGGGTTTCTGGTGGTAGCCGATGATACCGTCGCCACCTGCGCGGGCATCGATGCCTTCGCGCATGCGGACGTCGTCACCACCAGCCTGACCAAAGCGTTCTCCGGTGTCGGCGACGTGCTCGCTGGGGCCGTCATCGTGTCCGGCCGCAGCGCTTGGGTCGATCCCTTGCGGCGGCTGCTCTCCGCCCAGGAGGCTGCGGCGCCGCTTTTCGGACTGGATGCGGTGGTTCTGGAGAAAAATTCGGTGGATTTCGTCGAGCGCGTCCGCCGCATGAGCAACTCCGCTGCCACCGTGGCCGCTTGGCTGGCCGCGCATCCTGCTGTCGAGCGCGTGCATTACCCCAGTCTCAACCCCGCTCAGGAAGCGGCCTGCGCCGCTCTGCGCCGACCCGGTCCCTCCTCCGCCAGCGGTCACGGCATGCTCCTGTCCCTGACCCTGCGCGATCCCGCCGCCACCCCGGCTTTCTTCGACCGCCTCCGCCTCTGCAAAGGCCCTAGCCTTGGGACGAATTATTCGCTGGCTTGCCCGTACACCCTGCTCGCCCACTACACTGAACTAGAATGGGCCGCCCGCTGCGGCGTCAGTCGTGACCTTATCCGCGTCTCGATCGGCCTCGAGGATCCTGCCGAGTTGATCTCAAGATTCCAGGACGCGCTCCCGCAGTAAATCTCCAGTCCGCTTCGCCTCGTCCCTCCCAGCGACAACGGCATACAAAAACTTAGCAGAGCGGGCGTTATAGAAATCAGGCGGCGGCCGCCGGTGGTTAGATCGAGGAGGGTGGATCCGAGAGGGGTGTGGATTCCTATAGTTGAGTCGCAATAGTGATATCGCTAAAAGATTTGATAATTGCGAGTCTCGGGTTCAGACTGATGCTTCGTACTCGGACGACTGAGTGAGCAGGGTGAATTTTCCGTATTGAAGTTGATGACTACTGAATTTCCAATCTGTATTCCCGGGCTGACCGGGCACCGTTTGATGGGGCATGGGGCTTGTGGTCGTGTGTACGAGGCGGTGCGTGATGGGGGGCAGGTGTGTGCGGTGAAGGTTTTGGATGTGGACGCGGTGAACCATGCGTATGTGGGGTACTGTTACGAAAAGCTGCGGAGTTTGCCGGGATTACCGCATGTGGTGCCGGTGGTTGATTTTCACGATGGGGGAGCGGATGGGGAGACGTGGTATGTAATGCCGTGGTATGGGGTGAGGGTCCCGGGATCGGGCCAGGTGGAGGGGGCGACGGTGGAGGCGGAGTGCGGGCGGGTGGAAGCGGGCACGGCATGGCGGTGGATTGCGGAGATGGCGGAAGGTTTGGCCGGTCTGCATTTGCATGCTGTGGTGCATTGTAACTTCAAGACTAGCAATGTGTTTATTGATCATGGTCCTACCGGGGACGGGCCTCGCCGGGTGGTGATTACTGATTATGGTCAAGGCTGGATGGGTGGGGTGGAAGCGTTGCCGCTGGCGGACCATGCGTTGTATGCGCCGCCGGAGCAGTTGCGGAACCCGACGCAGATTCAGTTTGGGACGGGTGAGCGGTGGGATGTGTATGCTTTTGGGGTGACGGCGTTTCGTTTGTTGACGGGGGTTTTTCCCCGTGGGCGGGGCTGGGCGGAGCGGTGGCGCGATCTTGAGTTGCCTGATCCGGTGGATTTTGCGGCCTTGATTGAGAAGGAAGTGGGGGTGTCCTGGCCTGGGGCGCCGGTGGACGGAGCGGAGGCGGCGCGCCGGGCGGTAGTTGACAAATGTTTGCGACTCGCTCCGGGCGAGCGTTGGGTGGATGTGCGCGAAGTGCGGGACGCTTTGGTGGCGATTGACCAGCGGGTGGAGGCGGACGAGAAGCAAGCGGCTTGGCAGGCGGAGCGTGACCGTTGGAGGGCCTCGGCGGAGGCGGCGGCGGCGGACCGCCGTCCGGCGGTCCGTCCGGCGGGTGAATCGGGGCGTGGCCTGAAGTGGACGGCTGGGATTTCGACGGCGGCGGCGGTGGTCCTTGGGGTCTTGTCTATTTTGCATTACACGGGTTTGCGCGGGGCAAGGGCGGTGGCGGCTCAGCAGGCCAACGATCTGATTCGTCTTTCGTCGGAAAGCACCGAGGGGATGGCTCAGCGCGACCGTTCGCTCGTAGAGGTGCGGCGTGCGCTTGAGGAGGCGCTGGCTAGCAATCGCCGAATGGAAGCGAATCTTGATGCCAGCCAGGCCGCGGCGGATCAGTTTTTTGAGAGCTTCCTGCAGGCGGCGGCCCAGCTTCCGGCTGAGGGAGAGCGGACCCGCCTGCTCTTGGCCGGGTACGAGCATTTTTCCAGCGTGATCACGGCGCACGGAAAAAACCCGGAACTGGCGGAAAGTTTGCTGCGGGCCCGGTGTCATTTGGCTGATATCAAACTGGCGCTGGGGGCTCCACAGGAGGCAGCCGACCGGTTTGAAGAAGCCCGCGCCCAGATCGTCTTTTTTCTGGCGGCCCATCCCTCGCATCCGCAAGCGGGGGCCCTGCGCTTGCGCGCGGCGGACTGCCTGCTGACGGCCGCTCGTTTGCGTCTCGACGGCGGCCACTCGGACCCGGCGGTGCTGGGCGGGCTCGCGGCCTCGCTGGCTGAAGTCTCGGCGGCGGCGGAGAAAGCCGGGCATCCACCCGACTTAATGCGCCGCGTGGCGGATGGTGAATTGGTGCTGGCGCAGGCCGAACTGGCCCGAGTCTCGGGTGATTTGCCAGCGGCAACCGGCCGAGTCGATCGGGCGGCTGAGCTGGCCAACCAGTTACTGAACGACCCGCGCCATGCTCAGCCCGGGGATAAAGTTCGGGTGGCCCGCGCCCTCTTGCTGCGCGGTCGCCTCGAGCGCCGAAACGCCCAATCTGAAGCAGCGTTGGCCACGCAGGTCGAGACTGCGCAACTGTTGCTAGAGTGTGGTGACCAGCCAGAAGCCCTTGATCTACTCGCTCAATGTTATGGCGAGACTGGGGCGATTTTGCAGGCGAACGGGGAAGCTCGCGATGCGGCGCGTGCCCAGGGCGAGGCGGTAAAAATCCTAAGTGAACTCGTCAAGTTGGCACCCGAGCGGACTGATTACCGCATGATTC
The DNA here is from genome assembly GCA_023253575.1 of Verrucomicrobiales bacterium. Classification (GTDB taxonomy): domain Bacteria; phylum Verrucomicrobiota; class Verrucomicrobiia; order Verrucomicrobiales; family V1-33; genus CAJBME01. The sequence continues at coordinate 1,753 of JALRGB010000749.1, read as the reverse complement.
TAGCCGCCCGTTACGGAGATCTGGCCCAGCTGCTTCGCGAAAACGGTCAGGCTGCGCGAGCCCTTGATTATCAAAAAGGTGCCGTCGATATGGTCGAGGCGCTGCTCGAAAAAGACCCAGGGAGCATGGCGCTGGCCACTACCTTGGCCCGCCTGCGCGCTGACCTCAGCGACTTGCTGGTTGCGCTCAATCAAAAACCTGAAGCCATGACCCAGGCTCAGCAGGCCCTGCAGTTGCTCGATCGGTTGAACCTGCCCGGTCCGCCGATCTCCACTGTTGACCTCTCGCACCGCATCGCCGTCGCCCGCAGCTATGGCGTGGTCGGAGAAGTGGCCGAAGGCGCCAAACAACTCGCTGCCGCCCAGGCGTGCTTCGAAAAAGCCGTCGCCCACTACGAGACCGCGGCCGCGGCCAACCCGGGGGACGGCCTGATCGATCGCGGTCTGACCGAGGTCCGCATGCATTTAGCCCGGCTGCGCCAGTAAATCGATGCAGGCCAGAGCCCGCGTGCGTCGCGCGGCTAGGGTAGTCAGTGGGCGCAAGATGTGCTGGCCTTGCATGGCCGGCCTGGCCGAGCGATGGATCATGGTCTGGTGTTTTTGCGGCTGGCCTTCTCTCGGCCAGAGGAACCGTGTTTTTCTACTGGCGGCGTCGTCGTCTATTTCTAGGCTCAAGGATCATGAGCCATCCCACTGTTGACCGTGTTGCCGCCTTTGTTCCCTTTCGCGAGAAGATGCGGGCCGCAGGGCTTAATGATGCCGCCATTCGTGCTTTTGCGGGCAGTTATGACGCCTTGTGCCGTGGGGCGACTGGGCTGGTGGAGGAGGCGTCCATTGAGCCCGTGACCAGCCTGCCGCAGGCGTCCGCGCTGGATCTCACGCCGCAGCCTGAGCTTTTGCACCAGACGGTCGTCATCAAACTGAATGGGGGGTTGGGGACCAGCATGGGGCTGGAGAAGGCCAAATCGCTGCTGCGGGTGCGCGGGGAGGATGCGTTTCTTGATTTGATCGCGCGCCAGTTGCTGCGGTTGAGAGCGCAGACCGGAGGTGCGGCGCCGCATTTCCTGCTGATGAACAGCTTCAGCACTTCCGAAGACACGTGTGCGTATCTGGCGTTGCGGCAGCCGGCTCTGGGTGATCCCGCGGGGCTGGAATTGTTGCAGAACCGCGTACCCAAAGTGCAAGTCGCAGATTTGGCCCCTTTAAGCTGGCCGGCCCAGCCGGATCTGGAATGGTGTCCGCCTGGACATGGCGATATTTATGCCTGCCTGCTGGGCAGCGGTTGGCTGGACCGGTTGCTGGCTCAAGGCGTGCGCTACGCCTTTGTTTCCAATGCGGATAATCTCGGTGCCACCCTCGACGAAACACTGCTGGCATGGTTCGCCCAGTCCGGTCAGGCCTTCGCCATGGAAGTGACCCGCCGGACCGCCGCCGATCGCAAAGGCGGGCACCTCGCCCGCCGCCGCCACGACGGTCGCCTGCTGCTCCGCGAAAGCGCCCAGTGCCCGCCCGCCGATGAAGAGGCGTTTCAAGACATCGATCGCCACCAGTTCTTCAATACCAATAATTTGTGGATCAGGCTGGACCGCCTGCGCGACGAGCTGCTCCGCCTCGACGGGCTCATACCTCTCCCCATCATCATCAATAAGAAAACAGCCGACCCCCGCGACCCCACCTCCCCCGCCGTGCTCCAGCTCGAAACCGCCATGGGCGCCGCCATCGAGTGCTTCCCCGATGCCGGAGCCATCGAAGTC
>JALRGB010000721.1 GCA_023253575.1 Verrucomicrobiales bacterium | reverse complement strand
CAAAAATGTAACTAATTGTAAATTTTATTTTAAAATATATTGATTATAAAATAATCTCATTTTTTAGCTTCAATCGAAACTTTTATGATCTGATGTTTTGTTTAAGACCGGCGTTTTCCGGGCGGGGTGCGATCTGGGCCGAAGTATTTCTCACTGCGATAGCGGAGCCAGACGCGCAGCACTTGGGGGATTTGATTTTTTTCGGTGTCGGTGAGCTGCTGGTACAGCGTGAGAGCGCGTTCGCGTTCTCCTCGGCAGGCTTGGTTGCGGTGGGCGTCCCAGTGGCTACGGGCGAGGCGGATGAGGCGGCAGACCTCCTTGGTGAGGGCCTTGCCGGTGAGCGGAGTTGCGGCGTTTTTTTTGGTGGCCATGGAGGTGTGGGGTGTGGGGGATGGGTTGGCGCCGCTGTGACTACGGAAACTGACGATGGAGAGATCAGGATGCAGAGTTCTGGTTGCGGGACGATAACTTAAGCAATGAACTCCACGAAATGCTCATGATGAATCGTCCTGCTGCCTTGATGGGGCTGGCGCTGCTGCTGGTGTCGGCGGCGGCGGTTCGCGGAGACGAATTTTTTGAGTCTCGGATTCGTCCGGTGTTGCACGAGCAGTGTGTTCGGTGTCATGGGCCGGAGAAGCAGGAGGGTCGGCTGCGGGTGGATGCCCTTCGTTTTCTGTTGGAGGGTGGTGAGTCCGGGCCGGCGCTGGTACCTGGGCGTCCGGAGGACAGTCTTTTGCTGCGGGCGATGCGGCAGGCTGATGCGGACCTTGCGATGCCTCCGCTCAAGGCTGGCCCCAAGCTAGCTGAGACGGTGCTGGAAGATTTTGCTCAGTGGATCGAAGCTGGGGCTGACTGGCCGGCTGAAGTTCCTCCTGCGGGTGCGTCGGCCTCGGCGGCCCCGGCGGCCTTCAGTTTGGAAGAGCGAAAAAACCAGCTTCCTTGGATTTGGGCTCCGCCGCAGCGGCAGATGCCGCCGGAACTGAAAGACGGGGTGCAGGCGGGCGAGATTGACCGTTTTATTCTGGCGGGGTTGCAGGCTAAAGGACTTCGGCCGGCGCCTCCGGTTGATGATGCCGGCTGGTTGCGGCGGGTAAGTTTTGCTCTGACTGGACTGCCACCTGGGCGCGAAGAGCTTCGTCATTTTTTGGCGGATGCCACGGATGAGCGGCGCGAGCGGGTGGTTGATCGGCTGCTGGCCTCGCCGCATTTTGGTGAGCGTTGGGCGCGGCACTGGATGGATGTGATGCGATACGCGGAGTCGCGCGGTCATGAGAGCGACTTTATTATTGCCAATGCGTGGAGGTATCGTGATTACCTGATCCGGGCATTCAATGCGGATGTGCCGTATGACCAATTTGTGGCCGAGCATGTAGCTGGCGACTTGCGACCGCCGAGGCTGGATCCGGCGACGGGGGCCAACGAGTCTGTGGTAGCGACCGGTTGGGCATTCCTTGGGGAGGAGAACCACAGTCCGGTTGATATCCGGCAAGATGAATGTGAGCGCCTTGACAACAAAGTGGATGTTTTTTCCAAGGCTTTTCTGGCGTTGACCGTTGCGTGTGCGCGTTGTCATGATCATAAGTTTGATGCGATTACGCAGAATGATTATTATGCGCTGGCTGGTTTTGTGTTGAGTTCCTCATTCCGGCAGGCGCGATTTGAGACGATGGAGGCGGAAGCTCGGGTGGCGAAGGAATGGGCTGAGGTGCGCCGAAGGGAGGCGAGCCGGCTGACGGGGGCTTGGGCGGCGGCGGTTCGACCGGGGGTGGGGCAGGTGGCGGCTCATCTGATGGCGGCGCGGCGGGTTTTGCGGGGTGGGGTGGTGGAAGGGGTGGCGGCGGAAGCTGGTGTGGAGGTGCAGCGACTGCGCGAGTGGGTGGATCATCTCACGCTGGCGGCCACGGGGGCGGATCATCCCTTGCGGTGGCTGGCCGTGTTGGCGGCGGATCCGGCGGCGGACGAGCTCGGGGGCCTGGGAGAAACGCTGGCGCGGCCGGTGGTGGAGGGCATCAGTCTTCCGGAGACGGCCATTCTGATGGCTGATTTCACCCGGCCGAGGGCCACTCCTTGGCAGGTGGATGGCGTTGCTTTTGGAGACCGGCCGCTGGCGGCAGGCGAAATCATGTTCGGTACTCCCGAGCGGCCGATCGCGCGGTTTCTCGACAGCGGGGCGGCGGTTCGCGACCCGTTTTGGAATCGGTTGACGCTGGCGCCGGGCACCGAGATGGACTCGGGTTCACTGGGAGCGGCCGCGCGCGCCGGTCAAACGCTGCGGACCCCGAAAGTCACCCTCCGCTCAGGGCGTCTGCATTATTTGATCCGCGGAAGGGCCCAAGTCTATGCCGGCGTGGATTCGCACCTCATGATCGCCGGGCCGCTCCATGGATCGCTGGTTGCAAATTTTGACACTGGCGGCCGGACGGCGTGGGTGACTCATGACTTGACGGCCTATGCCGGCCACCGGGCTCATCTTGAATTTGCCCCGCAGGGAGAGGCGGCTTTGGAAGTTTTGATGGCGGTGGATGCGGCGGAAGTTCCCTCTTGGCGGCCGCTGGACACTTGGCGGCCGGGTCGGGAGGTGGCGACATGGCCGGAGTTGGCTGCGATGTTGCAGGCTGATTGTGTCGAGGTCACGGAGGCGCTGGCGCTGGCGTCGAGATCATCGGCGCTGACGCCGCGCCAGGCGGTATTGGCTGACTGGCTGCTGCAGAATCCTGGGCTGACCGGAACCTCGTTGCAGCCGCTCACGGCGGCGGCGGTGGATTTTTTTCGCCAGCGCGACGCGCTAGCGGCTTCGCTTCGTTGGGAGTCGGCGACGGCGGTGGCGTGGGCGGATGGGGCGGGGGTTGATGAAAACGTGTTATTGCGCGGTAAGCCGTCCCGTCCTGGGGCGGTGGCGCCGCGGCGGTTGCCGGAAGCCTTTGGATTTCCTGCCATCACGCCCGGGGACACGAGTGGGCGGGCGGAGCTGGCTGGCCAGATGATTGACCCGGCGAATCCGCTGGTGGCTCGGGTTATGGTCAACCGCGTTTGGCATCATTTATTTGGTCGCGGGTTGGTGGCGACGGTCGATAATTTCGGAGTACTGGGCGAGCGGCCTTCGCATCCGGAATTGCTGGATCACCTAGCGTGGCAGTTTGTGCATGAGGACGGCTGGTCCTTAAAGCGGCTGATGCGGAGGCTGGTGTTGACGCGCACATTTGCGCAATCGAGTCGCGGAGCGGATGAGCGGGCGGCGGTGGTGGATCCGGCCAACCTGTGGTGGCACCGCATGCCGGTGCGGCGGCTCGAGGGTGAATCCATCCGTGATGCGTTGCTGGTGGTGGCGGGTCGATTGAACCCGGTGGTCGGGGGTGCGTCAGTGCCGGTGCATTTGACGGAATTTATTGTCGGTCGGGGGCGGCCCGAGACCAGCGGCCCGCTGGATGGAGGGGGGCGCCGTAGTCTGTATCTGGCTGCACGCCGGAACTTTCTGCCCACCATGATGCTGGCGTTTGATTTGCCTACTCCCTTCAGCACGGTGGGGCGGCGGAACGTGACCAATGTCCCGGCGCAGTCCCTAGTCATGATGAATGATCCGCTGGTGGCTGAACTGGCGGGTGCTTGGGCGGCGCGCCTGCTGCGTGAGCTGCCTAGTGCCGGAGTGGACGAGCGGGTGGTGTGGCTTTTTGAAACTGGGTTGGGCCGTCCTCCAGAGGCGGATGAGGCGCAGGCGGTCGTCGAGTCGTTGACGGCGCTGCAAGAACTGCATGCCGGAGCGGCCGAAGACCGTATTTGGGGCGAATTGTGCCATGCGTTGGTGACCGCCAATGACTTTATTTATCTGCAATGAAAACCTCTTCCCTGCCGCTTCCTCATCTTTCTCGTCGGGCGTTGCTCAGTCGCGCGGCCAGCGGTTTTGGCGCTATGGCGGCGTCGGCTTTGCTTGGAGGCGAGGCGGGGGCAGTTTCGGCGGAGCCGGCGGGGCCGGGCCTCCGGCTGGGAAATGCTCATTTTTCTCCTCGCGCTCGCAGTGTGATTTTTCTGTTCATGGAGGGGGCCGTCTCACAAGTCGACAGTTTCGATTACAAGCCGATGCTGGAAAAGCATCATGGAAAAGACCCTCGTCAGGCGATGGGGAGGCTAGAGAAGACGCAATTTGAGAGTGTGGGCACGGTCATGAAATCGCCGTGGGCATTCAAGCAGCGTGGGCAGAGCGGGTTGTGGATCAGTGATTTGTTTCCGCACATTGCGGAAAAGGCAGATGATCTTTGTGTCATCAACTCGATGACCTCGATTTTCCCTGAGCACACCAGCGCCAATTATTTTCTGCATAGCGGGCTGGGGTTGCAGGGGCGTCCGAGTCTTGGGTCGTGGGTTTCTTATGGGCTGGGCAGTTTCAATAAAAACCTGCCTGGCTTTGTGGTGTTGAATGGCGGTCAGATTCCATCGGGCGGGTTGGATTGTTTTGGCAGCGGATTTCTGCCGGCCAGCTATCAGGGATCGCTGCTCAATGCGAATGGAACGCCGCTGGCGAATATTGTGCCTGGAGAAAAGTCTCCGCTGCAGCAGCAGGTCAAGCGGCGACTGGCGGAACGGCTGAATGGCCTGAGCCTCGAGCGATCCGGTGGCAGCGACGCGTTGGAAAGCGCCATCGCCAATGCCGAATTGGCGGCCCGCATGCAGACGACGGTGCCCGATTTGCTAGATCTCGCCGGCGAGTCAGCGGCCACCCGTCGTCTCTACGGACTGGAGGCGGCTGACCCTCACACGCAGACTTACGGTCGCCAGTGCTTGATTGCGCGGCGCATGGTCGAGCGCGGTGTGCGTTTTATTGAGCTGACTATTCCCATGGTGGACGGCTATCAGCGGTGGGATGCGCACGGCAATTTGGCTAAGAACCACGGGGACAATGCGCGGGCGGTGGACCAGCCGGTGGCCGGGTTACTGGCGGATTTGAAGCAGCGAGGGTTGTTGGATTCCACGTTGGTTTTGTTTGCGGGTGAATTCGGACGCACGCCATTTTCCCAAGGTTCGGACGGTCGTGACCACAATGAATTTGGTTTCAGTGTTTGGCTGGCGGGCGGCGGGGTGCGACCGGGCACCGTGTATGGAGCGACGGATGAATGGGGGTATCGCGCCACCGAGAACCCGCTCGAGATGCATGATTTGCATGCGACGATGTTGCATTTGCTGGGGATCGATCATGAGCAACTGACCTATCGGTTTGGCGGTCGTGATATTCGTCTGACTGATGTCAGTGGCCATGTGGTCTCTGGAATTCTGGCCTGAGATTTCACGCCTTCGTTTTTTTCACCTACAATTTGTTTATGATGCTTCGAACTACGATTTTTTTGACGTCCGTTTTGTGTTCCTTGATGGCGGTGGAGGGACGGGCGGCGGAACCGCCGGTGATCCGGCATTCGTATCTCGTCTTGGGTGAGAAGACGGCGATCATTGATGAAGAAGGCAGAGTGGGATGGGAATACGAGGGGGGTAGCCGCGACGGGTTTGTGCTTCCTGATGGTCGGGTTTTGTTGGCCTATGGTGACCGGGTGGTGGAAGTGACGAGGGACCGCGAGATCGTCTTTTCTTACAAAGTGAGTGGCGAGAACAGCGAAATTAGTACGGCCCAGCGACTGGCGGGCGGCCGCACACTTATTACGGAGTTGGGCGCGCAGCCGCGGGTGCTGGAGGTGGATGCCGCGGGCGTGGTGGTGGCCAGTGTGCCTCTTCAGCCTGGGACCGACAATGTGCATATGCAGACTCGCATGGCTCGGAAGTTGCAAAACGGTCGCTATCTGGTGCCACACCTGTTGGATTTTGCGGTGAAAGAATACGCCGCCGACGGCACAGTGGTGAGCACGCTGAAAACTGACCGGCCGGAGCTGGGCGGGCGTGCTGCGGAAAACTGGCCGTTTACCGCCATCCGCCTCGCCAATGGCCATACTCTGAGCTCGCTGACCCACGGTAACAAAGTTGTCGAATTCAATCCCGCTGGCGAGATCGTCTGGATGGTGACCAATGACGACGTCAAAGGCATATTTCGTGACACCTGCGGTGCCCAGCGCCTCGCCAACGGCCACACCGTGATTGGCAGTCACGCCGCGGCCAGCGGTGTTTCCATGGTCGAGGTGACCCGCGAGAAGACGATCGTCTGGACTAGCGACCATCCTTATGCCGCCAACATCCATCATTTTCAGATTCTGACTACGAACGGATCACCCGAGCCACTGCCGGTTTTAAAATAGTGGCCGACGTCTGGAGACCCCGCGGCCCCGCCGCTGATGGAGCGCGGGGCTTTTTTTTCGGGGGGTGTAGGATCAGGTTAGGATGCCTTTGACGACGGATCCGTGAACGTCGGTGAGGCGGAAGTCTCTTCCTTGAAAGCGGTAGGTGAGGCGTTCGTGATCGAGACCGAGGAGGTGGAGGATGGTGGCTTGGAGGTCATGGACGTGGACCTTGTCGGTGGCTACGCTGAACCCGAGTTCGTCGGTTTCTCCGTGGCTAAATCCTTTCTTCACGCCGCCGCCGGCGAGGAAGAGGGAGTAGGCATCTGGGAAGTGATCGCGGCCGAGGGTGTCGCCTCCGCTGGTGCGGCCTTCGCGGAACGGGGTGCGGCCGAATTCACCACCCCAGACGATGAGGGTGTCATCGAGCATGCCGCGCTGGCGTAGGTCACGGATCAAGGCAGCGACGGGTTTGTCGGTGCGGCGCATTTTGTCGGACAGGCCGCCACGAATGTCTTCGCTGGGACCAGTGCCGTGGAAATCCCATCCCCAGTCGAAGAGGTGGACGAAGCGCACGCCTTGTTCGAGCAGTCGTCGGCCGAGCAGGCAGTTATTGGCAAAGCTGGCCTCACCGGGCACGGCGCCGTAGGCTTCCAATGTTTTGGCTGATTCTCTGGTGATGTCCATGACTTCCGGCACGCTGGCTTGCATGCGGAAGGCGAGTTCATACTGGGCGATGCGGGTGGCCGTTTCCGGATGGCCCAGAGTATCGGCTTGTTCAAGATTCAAGTCGCGCAGGGCATCGAGGCTCTGGCGGCGCAGTGAGCGATCCATGCCGGGAGGGTCTGTGACGTAGAGCACGGGATCGCCTTTGGACCGGCATTGTACTCCCTGATAGACGGAGGGGATAAAGCCGGTGCCCCAGCAGCTTTGGCCGCCGCTCGGTTGTACGCCGCTGCTGATCAGGACGACGAAGCCCGGCAGATTATCGTTTTCTGATCCGAGGCCATAAGTGACCCATGACCCCATGGACGGCCGTCCTTGTCGAGCCGAGCCGGTAAAGAGCAGCAATTCGGCGGGGGCATGGTTGAATTGTTCGGTGTGCATCGATTTGATGACGCACATTTCATTGGCTACTGACTGAAAGTGAGGCACGGCATCGGACATCCAGATCCCTCCGTCGCCATGCTGGGTGAACGAGCGCGGAGTGCCCATGAGTTTGGGCACGCCGCTGGTGAAGGCAAAAGTTTTGCCTTTGACGAATGCGTCCGGGGCGTTCTGGCCGTCGCGTTTGACGAGTTCCGGCTTATAATCAAAAATGTCGAGGTGGGGTGGGCCGCCTGACATGTGCAAGTAGATGACGCGTTTGACCTTGGCGGGAGCGGGGGCGGGGCGCGGGGCAAAAGGATTGAGGACCGGTGTCACGGCCGAGGCTTTGGATCCGAGCAGCGCTTCCAGAGCGATGGCGCCGAGACTGAACTGGCCGGCTCCGCGCAGGAAATGGCGGCGCGTCTGGTTTTGAAGCTGATGAAGATGTGGATTCATGGGGGCGTGGGGGCGGATATGACTCAGCGTTTCATTAAGGTTTCGTCCAGATTGAGGAGGACACTGGCTACCGTCGTCCAGGCAGCCAGTTCGACGGGGTCGGCGTTCGGAGGCAGGGGGCCGACCGGTTGGGTGGCCATCTCGGTGGCTTTGACGGGTTCTTGGCGGTAAAACGCCAGAGCTTGTTCTCGCAGGGCGAGGAGGCGCTGGCTTTCGGTGGTAGACGGAGAGCGAGCGAGGACGAGCTGGAATCCGTCGTGAATGACCTGTGCCGGGGATTTGGTTTGGGTGGCGACCCGGCGGGCTAGCGCCTGAGCGGCCTCCACAAAAACGGGATCATTCATGGTGACCAGTGCTTGGAGCGGGGTGTTGCTCGGGCTGCGCCGCAGGGTGCATACTTCTCGGTTGGGGGCGTCAAACGTGGTCATTGATGGATACGGGCTGGTTCTTCTCCATTCCGTGTAGAGGCCGCGCCGCAACCGGTCTTCGCCTTCGCTCGGCTGCCAGTCGAGGCCGCCACCAAAGGCGGCGGCGAGACCGAGGGACGGGCGCACCGGGCGTACAGGGGGGCCGAACATCTTGGCTGAAAGCAGGCCGCTGGCCGCCAGTGCTTGGTCGCGCACCATTTCTGCCGTCAGGCGCACCCGCGGGCCGCGCGCCAGCAGCCGGTTCTCCGGATCGCGTTCGGCTGCGCCAGGAACGAGTTTCGATGATTGGCGGTACGTGGACGAAGTGACGATCAGTTTCAGGAACGACTTGAGATCCCACTTTTGACGAACGAGTTCGGTGGCCAGCCAATCGAGCAATTCCGGGTGCGACGGCTGGTCGCCCTGGGCCCCGAATTCTTCGCTGGTCCGCACGAGGCCCAAACCGAAGAGTGATTCCCAATACCGATTGGCTATGACGCGGGCGGTCAGCGGGTTGTTTTCATCGACCAGCCAGCGGGCGAGCGTGAGGCGGTTTTTCGGAGCGTCGGCGGGCAGAGGATGCCAAGCGGCGGGCACGCCGGCGGTGACGGTGTCTCCGGGGGTCAGGTAATTTCCGCGCAGCTGAATGTGGGTGGTGCGGTGCTGATCGGGCGGCAGTTCCCGGAAGACGGGCACGGTGACGGGTGGCATAGAGTCGAGCTGGGCGCGCAGACTGGTGGTGGCTTCGCGGTCGGCGGCCAGTTCGGGGGAGATTTCCTCGAGATAGAAGGCGGTGAGGCGCGCGCGAGATGCCTCATCGCGCTCGGATGCGGGCCGGGCCAAATCCTGCGCGAGGCGAGCCGGGACTGGCTGCAGTGAGGTGATGGCGGGGTCGCTAGTGGTGCTGAGGCGGAACCGGCCGAGCGTGTGGTTGGCGAACGCGGATTGTTGTTCGATGGTGACGCGCAGCGTGGAACCGGGTGTGAGTTCAGCGGGGGCGGAGAGGAAGAGAGTGAGGTCATGGGCCGTTCCGGGGGCGCCGCCGATGGCCCATCCTTTTTGGCTGCCTCGTTCTTTTTTGCGGGTTTTCGAGGTGGCGGACGGCGTGTCACCGGCCACGGCGTCCTCGTCAAAGTCTGGCTGGGAATAATCGGCCATGGCGCCGACCAGCGGCAGCGGGCGCCCGCCATCGATGTTTAAGGCGGTGGTGCGGGCGGCCGGGAGGCTTGATTTCTCCCAGACCGGCTGGCGGTTTTCATCCAAGGCGACAAGGCGGAATCCCTCGAGTCGTTCCGCGGCTTCGACGCGGTTCCAGACGACAATTTTTTCCAGTGGTTGAGCGGAGAGCAGGTCGACTTCCCACCATGGATCATCGGTTCCATCTGCGGTGTGAGAGACCGATCCTTTGGTGTATTCGCCGTCGGTGGTGCCGTCGATGGCACGGCTGGCATGGGCGTCGGCGTAAGTGGATTTTTGGGTGGCGGTTCCTTTCAGGGCGGTATTGGTGCCTTGACTGATAACCTCGACTTCGGCTATCTGGAGGATGCGTGCTTTTCCCGGTAATTCAATGCGCACGTAACGG
>JALRGB010000668.1 GCA_023253575.1 Verrucomicrobiales bacterium | reverse complement strand
GCATCTGGTGCCTGGGGTGCAGTGCACGGCGGTTGATAATGATGCGGGCATCGTCGCTTTGGCGCGCCAGCACATGAGACTTGATGATCTTCAGCTTACGATTCACCAGGGTGATGCCTATGATTTTGTGCGTCAGTACCGGGGCCCGGCATTCGATGTAGTGGTTGACGATGTGTATCAGGCCTTGGACTTGGATGTGGCTCGGCCGGGAGTCTGGTCCCGGGGCACGCTGGAGGCGCTGTGCGGGCTGCTGGAGCCGCAGGGGTTGCTTGTGATGAACCTAGTGACGGGGTCTGGGCATCGCGGGATGCAAAGTGAATTTCGACGTCTTTTTCGCGAGGTTTTTCCGGTGGTGCGCAGTGTGACCACGCCGGCTGGATTAAACGAGGCGTTGGTGGGTGGGGCGGCGGTGCTTGCGCCCGGGGGTTTGCGTGGCTGGCGCGGGTCGTTTTCGGCGGCTGAAGATCGTGAGTATTGGGATCGTTTGCGGGTGCGTCGACTGTGATTAGTTGTGGCGAACCCGGGTGCACGCTATTATTGCCCACAAGTATGTCAGATCAGTCACACAAATCGTACGCTGATGCGATGAATGAATGGGCCTCCCGCGAGGGCAGGGCTTCATTCACGGAGCGATCGCGCGTCTCCATGTGGATGCCAGACCCGTTTAGCCACCCGCTGGTCAAGCTGATCGGGTATGTCTGGCGGCTGGCGTTGATCGCGTTGCTCGGCGCCGGCGTCTATTGGTTCATGCTCCGCTCCCACCTCGGCAGCAAAGAGTTCACCGCCCACCTCTCCACTGTCGTCAAAGACTGGATCGGAGCCGATAAAGTCGTTATCTCTCAGCTCGCGTGGACCGGCGATGTCGCCTTGACCCAAAAATTGTCACTCGATGGAGGGGCGGGGAGTTTTTTCCGTTCTTTCGAGGCCGAAGACGTGAGTTTCCGCGTGCCCATGGCCATGCTGCTGGAAAAAAAATGGGACTTGCGGCGCATCGACGCCAGCATGATCAAGCTGGAACTGCGCTCGGGTGGGCTGGGCGCGACCGCCAGCGTTCCGTCGACCCCGGATGACGTCGATGACGCCATGGCCTCGTTTGATCCCCCAGTGATCAGCGCCCCCGCACCCAACGCCACCCTCAACGCCGCCGCTCCGGATCCGGACATCAAAACCGAGACCAGTTCCGTCGATTCGCGCGTCCTCGATCTCGACCTCAAGAAAGACGGATTCAACATTGCCCCGAAATTCAACGAGCTCGGGGTACGTGGACTTGATGCCACCCGTTTCTCCGCCCAGTGGGGCAGCACCAGCCTCACGCGCGGCGAATTGACTGGCGCCGCATTGTCAGTTACCCGGACCGATGACGGCGCTTGGGTCATTGAGTCTCCGTCCAGTCAGCTGAGTCAAAACTGGCTGCGTGGGTTGCAGGTCAGTAACTTGCAGGCCCGGATAGCGGATAATGTTTTGACCCTCAAGGATTCGCCTGTTCAGATGGGCGAGTTTAACGGTACGATGGGCGGCCGGGTCCGCTTGGGCGCGGTGCCGATGTTTGAGCTCACATTGAAAGGGGATAAGCTGCCATTGTCTTCGTTTACTCATCGTGCGCTGGACCAGATTTTCGGGATGCAGGCAAGCGGGGAGTTGCGGATTGGCGGGTCGACAAATCTGGCCACTGGCATCACGATTGACGGAACGGTGACAGTGGACAATGGATTTGTCCGCGGTCTGCCGGTGCAGCAAGCATTGGCAGACGTGTCGCGCCGCATTCGCTTTCGCGGGTTTGATGTGACCGGCGGTACGGTGGAGTTTTCTGCCAGCGGCGGGCAGGTCGACGTTAAATCCTTCGTGTTGGCGTCCCGCTCGGACATCAGTTTGCGTGGCAGTTTTAAATATGTAAATGACGTGTTTGCGGGAGAAATGCAGATTGGCGTGGATCCAGCCCTATTGGAAAAGCTGGCTCCGTCCTTGGTGTCCGAGTTTTTCCCCAAGGAGGAGGCGGGCAAACTCTGGATGACCACCAAACTCGAGGGGCCGCTCGATCGATTGACGGCGGTTACCGCCCGCAGTCTATCCGATGCCCATGCCGAAATAACACCCGAATAAGGGGAGTAACTTGATCCGGAAAGACGCTTCTTTGGCGCCACCGCTCAGGGTGTTAGTAAGTGGCGAGACATCCACTTTTATCGTCGATTTGTCTGAATGGCATTTGCTTTCGAGACTCGACGCTGCAGAAGGGGGCGTGGGTCATGGGCAGGGGATTTTTGGCGTTTTCGGGTGGGTGGAGCGGAGAAAGGCAAGCCAGCCGATCGGTTTTTCTGATGAAGGGAGAATAGGGAATCGCTCCGCGGTGCCAATGTTTTTCTGGCAGCGGGATTCGTGACGGACGCCGGGGACGGGAGGTTAAGGACGGGTCAAGGATCAGGGTGCGATCGTCGTCGAGGCGGGTTGAGATTTGGGACCCAGTGGGTGGAGACGATGTCTTTCGCGAAAACCGCTTGTGGATCGGTGTCGTTGGCGGGAATCCACTCACGGATGGCGAGTCGGTTGGTGCCGATGGGCACGAATGTCCCGAGATGGGGACGCGGTGGCGTACGCACCGCTTGCAGGTCAAATACGGCAGGCAGCCAGCGCTTTTCATTCGCAGACATCCACTCATTTGCGGTACGCCCAAATAAACCGTCTCTGAATGAAGTGATTTCAAACGAACAGTAAAATTCATTTGAATAGTATGTTTTTTTGATTATGTCAGTTCATGAACACACCCCGCCTCCTCCTCATGAATCCTGCTTTTAGCGAGGTTTTTCACTGCACGTCACGATGCGTCCGCCGCGCTTTTTTATGTGGCTGGGACCCTGCTTCAGGCCGGGATTTCGAGCATCGACGCTTGTGGATTGATGAGAGAATATCGGAGCTGGCGTTGTATTTTGAGATCTCGGTGATCTCCTCCTCGGTCCTGTCCAACTATTTCCAGATTGTTCTGCGCACAGAGCCGCAATGGGTGGCTAGCCTGAGTGACGCCGAGGTGGCGCGGCGCTGGTTGTGTGTATTTCCTGGCCAGAGCGCGGGATTAATTGAAACCGCCGTCTTGATCATCCATTTCGATGGCGCGCACGCGTTTCCGATCGCGAACTGATTCCACGGCGCCACGCAATTTTTCGGCGAAGTCGCGGGCATCTTTGAGCCATTGGTAGGTGAGTTCGGGGGCGGTGCGGTCGGACGAGACGATGGTGACGCTGCCATAACCGAGCAGGCGTTGGAGGAAAGGTTCGGCGTGCGTCCAGTCTTTGACGCGGTAGAGCTCGATTTCCTCCATTTTTTTATTAAACAGGCCGCTGCGAACCTTGAGGCGCTGGGTGGTCAGGGTGATGCGGGTCGTTTTCAGGAGCAGATGTTGCCAGATGGCGACGGGGATGCCGATGATGGAGATCCACCACCAGAAGTTTTGCCATGAGGACGGGGTGCCTTCCCAGAGGACGACTTCGGCGGGGGTGCCGGAGGCGGGGGTTGGGGTGGCCGGGGGGGTGGAGTCAGGGGACATGGGATAAATGGTGGATGGGGCGGCGGTCGTGGGCGAATCCAATTTTG
>JALRGB010000642.1 GCA_023253575.1 Verrucomicrobiales bacterium | reverse complement strand
CGCCGAGCCCCAGCTCGGCGACTCCATAAAATCCCAAAGCCCCCCGTCCCCCTCTCAAACCGAGCCGCCAGGCTCCCTCCTCCTTCGCGGACCAGCGTGCAGCCCCCTCCTGAGCCCTCCAGCTCTCCCTGAGGCTACAGTCCTCGGGCTACGCGGAACCCGAAGGTGAAAAGCTTGAGCGACGGGTCATGCCCGTTGCGGAAGGCCACGCGGTTACTCCAAGCCTCGCCGTGCCACGAGCCGCCGCGAAGGATCCGATACAGGCCCGAACTCACACCGCGTGGATCTGTCCCTCCGGCATAGGGAGTACCATACCAATCCCAACACCACTCCCACACATTTCCCGCCATATCATTCAGACCGTGCCGTTGGCACCGGCCTGTAAAGTTTGACGGCTGGCCGCTATCCGGCGGCCACTACCGCTGAACTTCAAGTTTCACCACACTGACGCCACCCGCGTAACTGCCAATCTCTTTGGCCGCAGCCACCGATAGATCGATGACCCGCCCTCGGGTGTAGGGCCCGCGATTGTTAATGCGGACGATGCAACTCTTACCGGTTTTCAGGTTGGTCACACGGACGCGGGTATTGAACGGAAGTTTTTTGTGGGCGGCGGTCATGGAATGCTGGTCATACCGTTCGCCATTGGCGGTTCGCCGACCATGCCAGCGCCCGCCATACCATGAGGCCTTGCCCGACTCGTACGAGCGCCATCGACCATCCGGCTTTTTACCCGTCCCTCGCGCCGTGGCGGTGGTCGCACCCGCGCCTGCCGCCGGGCGCGAGACCGTGCAACTGGCCATCAACACCAGAGAGGAAATGACGAGCCATCCTGAGAGAGTCCCTTTCACACAAAACGCCTAACCATGAACAGGTGGTTTGTCACCCCCCATTTCACCACCGCTCCGACGCCGCCACGTCCAGCCGCTCACCTCCGGCAGCGCTCCTCCTGCCATCCCCCATCCCACCGGGGAACCCATGCCCACCGCAACCATCCCGCAAGGCCGGGCCGACCGCACCCCTAACCGCTCCCCTCCACTCAAGGCCTCGCCAGCAACGACATCACCGCCTTTTGGGCATGCAGGCGGTTCTCCGCCTCCTGGAAAATCGTCTCCGCATGCGCCTCCAATACCTCCTCGGTGATTTCCTTACCTCGATACGCCGGCAAACAATGCATGACTATCACCCCCGGCGTGGCCGCCCCCACCAGTTCCGCATTGATCTGGTACGCTTTTAAATCCTCCAGCCGGCGCGCGCCCTCCGCTTCCTGCCCCATGCTCACAAAAACATCCGTATACAGCACATCAGCCCCGGCTGCCGCCTTCAGGGGATCCGTCTCACACGACACCACACCACTCTTAAAACCAGCCAGATACGAGACCGATGGCTGGTACTTTTTCGGCGCGCAAATCACCAGCTGAAACCCCAGTCGCTCGGCCGCCCACATCCACGAACGCGACATATTGTTGTCGCCATCCCCCATAAAAACCACCTTGCGCCCGGCCCACCCGCCCAGCTTTTCCTGCATCGTCTGCAAATCCGCCAGCACTTGGCACGGGTGCTCATCATCCGTCAACGCATTGATCGTCGGCAGCCCGCTGTAATGCGCAAAATCCACCACATCCTGCTGCGCAAATGTCCGAATAATCGCCCCATGCGCAATCCGCCCGAAAACCCGCGCCGTATCTTTGATCGGCTCGCCTCGGCCCAGCTGAGAATCGGCCGGACTGAGAAAAAACACATTCCCACCGAGCTCGCGCACCCCGACCTCAAAACTCACCCGGGTCCGGGTCGACGCCTTGGTGAAAATCATGGCCCACGTCTGACCAGCCAGTGGTTGATGCTGCGCCGCCGCCTTGGTGCCCCGTTCCTTTTTCAAGGTCGCCGCTAGGCTGAGGATTTCCTCCATCTCACCGGCGGTGAGCTGTTCCAGAGAGAGCAGGTGTTTCATGGCTGATCGTGGAAAAAGAAGTGGGCCGGTTTTTCCATCCACCACAGACGGAAAAATCGGCCCCAAAATCGCAAGTAAAGCGTCAGCTTAGCACACAATCTCCGTGCCAATGCCCTCTTTTGTAAAAATTTCGAGCAGCAGCGAATGCGGAAGCCGCCCGTCGATCAGGTGGACTTTGGCGGCCCCCGCCTCCAGCGCCGCCAACGCCGACTCAACCTTCGGAATCATCCCGCCAGAAATCGTGCCATCCGCGACCAGCGATTGCACTTCCGCGCGATTGAGATGTGGCATCAGCGTTTTTGGATCTTTCGGATCCCGCATCACCCCAAGTACATCACTGAGATAAATGAATTTCGCCGCCTTCAGCCGGCCCGCCAGCGCCGCCGCCGCCACGTCCGCATTGCAATTCAACGCCTGCCCAGATCCAATTTCAGAAGCAATCGGCGATACCACTGGCACAATCTCCCCCTTCAATATCGCTCGCAATTCATCGAGCCGGAAATCAACCACCTCCCCCACCCACCCCAAATCCGCCAGAGCCCCGCTCGCCTTGTCCACCACCGGCGCCGACTTCTTCCCCAAAAAGACTCGCTTGCCATTAATACCCACCGCCAGTCCCCCAAAATCATTCATGGCCCGGACCAGCCGGGGATTGATGTCCTGCGTCAACACTCTTTCCACAATACCAATCGCCGCGTCATCCGTGACCCGCAACCCGTTGACAAATCGCGCCTCCAAACCGGCCTCACTCATACCCTTGGAAATCGCCTTGCCTCCGCCATGCACCAACACCGGATTGATCCCAATCCCCTCAAGAAAAACCACATCCCGCAACAACCCCTCAATCAAGGACCAATCATCCATGGCACTGCCGCCAATCTTGATGACAAACGTTTGGCCGCGGAATTGCTGCATGTACGGCAACGCTTCAATCAAAACCGAAGCCTTGCCAATCTGTTGATGAAATGCCGTTGTCATGAATCACTCCGCCGTAGGAAAAACACTGTTGAAACTCACTTCGCCACCCGGATGGCATACTCCTGCGAATTAAACTCCACATACTCCTGCGAAAGATCGCTGGTGTACACATGATAGTCCGCCGCCCCCAGATTGAGATCAATCGTCACCGTAAAATCACGCTTGGCCGTGACTTTTTTCAACTCGCCAATCGGCGTGCCCGCATACAAACCACCCCGCGCCGCAATCAATCCATCAAAATAAATGTCAATCATCTCCTCCTTCAACCGAGCCGCCCGAGAATACCCCACCGCATGCATAACCCGCCCCCAGTTCGGATCCCCTCCATTCCAAGAACACTTGACCAACATCGAGTTGGCCACCGCCTCAGCAATCCGACGCGCATCCAAATGCGTCGCCGCCCGAATGACCCGGATCGTCACAAACTTCGTCACCCGCTCGCCATCGTTGACCAACATCTTCGCCAACGTCAACATCACATACTGCAACGCCGCCCGAAATTGCCGAGCCATCGGCGTGCCACTCTCAATACACCGGTTCCCCGCCTGCCCGTTGGCCAACACAATCACCGTGTCATTGGTGCTGGTGTCACCATCAATCGAAATCCGATTAAAGGAGTTTTCGACCGCACATAATGTCGCCTTCTTCAACTCGTCAGCCGCCACCGCCGCATCCGTCGTCACAAAACAAAACATCGTCCCCATACTCGGACATATCATGCCCGCCCCTTTGGCCGTCGCCCCAAACCGCACCAACGTCCGGCCAATCATCACTTCAATCGCTATCGACTTCGGATGCGTGTCGCTCGTCATAATCGCACGCGCCACCCGATCTCCATCAACATTCTGTAAACCAGCTGCTAACGCGGGAAAATGCGGCGTCATCCGCTCAATCGGCAAGGGTAACCCAATAATTCCCGTCGAACACACCGCCACTTGCGACGCCCGTAGCCCCAACGCCTTCGCCGATTCCGCACACATCGTCTTCGCATCCTGAATCCCCCTCGGACCCGTACACGCATTGGCATTGCCACTGTTGGCCACAATCGCCTGCACTTTGCCCCGACGAATATGCTCCGCCGAAACTCGCACCGGCGCCGCCTTGACTTTGTTGCTCGTAAACGTCGCCGCACACACCGCCGGCAC
>JALRGB010000578.1 GCA_023253575.1 Verrucomicrobiales bacterium | reverse complement strand
GTATTGCGGTTGTCCGGCGGGCGCGGGGTGGATCACGTTTTGGAAGTGGGAGGCCCGGGCACGCTGGGGTGTTCCATTCAGGCACTCGCGGCCGGCGGACATCTTGCGCTCATCGGTGTACTCACCGGTCTGGGCGCATCCGAGGCATCACTTTTCCCGCTGGTTGCTAAAAATGCCGAAGTGAGCGGTATTTATGTGGGTCATGCTGAAGCTTTTGCGGCGATGGTGCGCAGCATTGATCGCTCAGGCGTGCGGCCGGTGATTGACCGCGTTTTTAGTTTTAGCGACGTGCCGGCGGCGTATGCGCATCTTTCCGGCGCCAGCCACTTTGGCAAGGTGGTGATTGATTTTGATGCGGACTAGCGACCGCTGGGAGCACCGAGGTTGCGAGTTTCGACCCAGCGCACCGCGAAGCGGACGAGGGCGGCGCCATTAGGAAGGTCGAGTTTTTCGCGGATGCGGGCGCGATGGACCTCGACGGTTTTTGGGGAGATGCCGAGGCGTTCAGCAATCTCGTTGGTGCTGAGGCCGGCCCCGAGGTGCTCAAAAACCTCAAATTCCCGGTCGCTCAGTTTGGAGACCGCTCCTCCGCTGGTCTCCCCACCTTTGGCCGCCGTCTTGCCAGCAAACGAAGAAAAAATTTCCCCCGCCATTTTGTCGCTGACATAAAACCCGCCTGATAAAATCCGGCGCAGCGCGGAAACAATTGTCGCCTTGTCGCTGTCCTTCATCAGATATCCTTTGGCTCCAGCCTTGAGCGCCCGCTCCGCATAGAGCGTCTCGTCATGCATCGAAACCACCAGAATCGGGAGCTTCGGCATCTGAGCCACCACGTCTTTGACCAATTCCAGACCGTTTCGCCCCGGTAGGGTGATGTCGACCAGCGCTAGGTCAGGCTGTGCTTCGAGGATGCCGCTCAGTCCGGAGGCGGCATCGCCGGCTTCGACAATGACAGTCATATCAGGTTGGCTGTTAACGAGCTGTGCAAGACCTTCGCGCATGAGGGTGTGGTCTTCCACGATCGCCACCCGAATGCGTTTGGGCGAAGGAATGGCGGGCGCGGCAGCGGGTGCAGCGGGTGCAGCGGAGGCGGCGGCGGATTTGACTTCTTTTTTCATGTGGTGGGCAGGATAACCCGCACGGCGGTGGTTCCGCCGGGGGGCTGGTCCGAGAATTCGAGAATGGCACGGATGCTCTCAGCGCGTTGGCGCATCAAGTGCAGGCCGAGGCCTGACTCTTTGGGGGGGCGGGCAAAGGGCATTCCGTCATTGATAATAGTGAGCGTCGCCGGGCAGGCCGCACAGTCTAAAAAGACGTCGACCCGCGTGGCCGCAGCGTGCTTGACCGCATTGGCAATCGCTTCCTGAGCGATACGGTATAACTGAGTGGCGGCATGATGGTCAAGCGGGCCACAGGTCCCTCCGACATGGAGCTGGCAGCGGATTTGGAAAATATCTCCGGCCGAGCGGACGAGACCGAGCAGGGCGGCCGGCAGTCCATCATGGCCAATGTCAACGGGAGACAACCCCCGGGCCAAGCCGCGCGCTACCTGGGTAGCTTCACCCAGATGCTGGCTGATGGCTTTGGCGTCGCCAGCCAGTTCGGGCGCTGCAGTTTCCAAGTTTTCAGCCAGATGTTGGAGTTTCATTTTCAGCGCGGCCAGTCGCTGGCACAGGTCGTCGTGAATGTCCTGCCCGATCCGTCGCTGCTCACGCTCGGAAATTTCCAAGATTTCGCGCTGCAATCGGACGATTTGGGCGTCCCGCTCGAGCTCCCGCAGCACCCGTCGCACCACCGTGGGAACAAGATCGAGAAAATGAGCATCTTTAATCAGGTAGTCGCGCGCGCCGCGACGCATGTAATCCACGGCCACCTTGGCGTCAGAAAGTCCGCTGATGATGAGAAACGGCAGCGACGCACTTTGGCGCGCTAGGTTTTCCAGAACAGCCGATCCATCCATGTCCGGCAGGCGCACATCCAGCAACAATAGCTGGGCCCGATGATGCGCGAGCCAGTCGAGCACCTGCCGGCCCGTATGCACTGAAACCACGTTAAATCCTTCGCCTCGCAGCGTGTCTTCCATCAGCAGGCAGACGCCCGCATCGTCGTCAGCCACGAGGATCGGTAGGTCGGTGGCGGGCGAGGCGGGATGCAAGGGTGGGTTGGTCACTGTGCTCAAAGTGGGTGGATCAGGCTGCAGGTAGGTCGATGGTAAAAATGCTGCCTGTGCCTTCGGTCGATTGCAGGGTGACCCGGCCATCCATTCGTGCAAGGCAGCGTTGCACGAGTGTCAGTCCTACGCCTTGGCCGGGAGTGGTGTCGGGCTGGAGGCGCCGGAATATTTCAAAGATGCGTGGTTGGTCATCCGGGGCGATGCCTGGGCCATTGTCGGCGATGTCGTACAGGGCGCGGCCGTCCTCGATTCGTCCGCTGATGCGCAGGTGGCACGGACGGCCGCTGACGCGGTATTTGAGGGCGTTGTCGAGCAGATTGGCGAGCGCCTGGCTTAGCATGAAGCGGTCGGCTAGACAGCTGGGTAGGGCGGTGGTTTCGATGGTGGCTTCGGCTTCCTCGATTTGAAATCGAAGAGGATCAAGGACTTCAGCGAGAACGGGTGTTGGGTCGAGTGGCTGGATATCGAGGGCGGCGCGGCCGAGACGCGAGACGCGGAGCAGTCCTTCGAGGAGGAGGTCGATGCGACGCACGCCGGCGCTGATGTAGTCTAGGGCGCGGGGGATTTTCGGTTCGGTGGTGGCGAAGGCTTGGCGGGCGGCGGCGTCTGGACAGTTGAGCAGGTTTTCGCCGAGGTATTTCCATTCGCGATCGAGGAGGCGGGCGAACCCTTGGATATTGACGAGGGGGGAGCGGAGGTCGTGACTTGCGACGTAGAGGAGGTGTTCCAGTTCCTGATTTTTTTCAGCGAGTTCGCGGGTGAGTTCTTTTCTTTTCGCTTCGGCTTCCATGCGCGCGGTCACGTCATTGGCGACGATCTGGAGGGCATGGCCTCGTTCGTCTTGGAAGCGAGTGGCGGCTATTTCCGCGTGGACGAGTTGGCCGTCGGCGCGGCGGAGGCGTTGTTCGAGGTCGGAGATGCTGCCGCCGTGGTGCCAGAGGTGTTCGAGGTTTTGACGTGCGGCCGCGTGTTCGCCGGGTTCCATGAGGTCGTAGGGAGTGCGGCCGATGAGGTTAGCGGCGCTGGTCGCGCCGAGGAGCGAGACGGCGGCGGGATTGGCGTATTCGATGACGTCATTCCGACAGGTGAAAACCATCGAGGGAATGCTTTCGACCATCAGGCGGTATCGTTCCTCGCGCGCGCGCAGTTCGGCGGCTTGGTGGTTGAGGCGCATGTGGGCGGCGTGCAACGCCTGCGAGATCCGGGAGATTTCGTCATGGCCGGCCAGCGGGGCATCGGGGGTGTCACCGCGGTCGAGTCGCTCGGCTGAGTCTCTGACGTGTTCCGCTCGCCGAGTGATGCACCGGTCCCAGCCCCACCACATGGCTAACGATCCGATGACGACGACGCCGGCCTCGACCAAAGAGAAAACGACAGCCCGCCGGTAGGCCTCCGCGCGCAGGGCGCCGCCATCGGCGATAGCGCTGCTCGAGATACCGCTGTGGAGGCGGTCCATCATCAGGAGATTAAGCGCAATGATCAGCCCACCGAAGCCGAGAAGCGACAGGGTGATGGAAGTGCGCAGGGACGGTCGGTGCGGCATCGCGGTGGGGGCCGGTCAGGGGTCAGGAATGGGACAGAATGCTCGAAATGTGATTAAAACGATTGCCTTAATCTTAAGTTGGACGGCCAGCGCCTGACAATCACGCCTTCGATGTACGTTGCAATTGTTTCCGCCTGAGCACACTAGGAGATGCCCCTATTCAGGTGCATGCCTATGGTGGTGCTGCGGTGGTGGCGGTGTCTAGGCGTGAAGCTGTGGCGAGGTGCGGTGGAGTGCTTTGAGGTGAGAGAGTGTTTCTCCACTCTTGCTCCGGCGCCCGGGCGTGCTTTGTTGGCGTATTGACATGAGATCCATGAAGAACCTGACTGCTCGATTTGGCCTTTATTCTGGTTCCTTGCTGTTTGCGTTGACCGCCTCGGCGGGGCGCGGGCAGGAGGCGGCCGCTGTTGATTTTAATGCGCAGGTCCGCCCGATTTTGGAGTCGGCCTGTGTTCATTGTCATGGGGAGACGAAGCAGCAGGGCGACTATCGGCTGGACACGATGGCGGAGGCGTTCAAGGCGGGTGATGACGGAGCGATGGTGATTCCGGGCGAGCCTGAAAAAAGTGCATTATACACGACGACGGTGCTGGCGGCTGACGACGATGATGTGATGCCTCCGGCCAAGGATGGTCCGCCGCTGGCCAAATCCCAGACGGAAGTTCTCAGGGCATGGATTGCGGCGGGGGCGGAGTGGCCGGAAGGAGTGACGCTGAAGCAGCAGCCGCGGATTGATTTTGTGAAGCACATTCAGCCGATTTTCGAGACGGCGTGTATCAGTTGTCACAATCCGGACAAGATGAAGGGTGACTATGATATGACGACGATGGCGTCGGCATTCAAGAAGGACGGTGATTATGGAGACGCGATTGTTCCATTTCAGGCGGAGCAGAGCTCGGTTTTTGTTCTGATGAATCATCCGGCGGACCATGATGATTTGATGCCGCCGGCCAAGAGTGGCGGGCCGCTAGCGAAGGATCAGATTGATCAAGTTCGGATGTGGATTGCCCAAGGGGCGGTTTGGCCGGAGGGGCTGGATCCGCTGGTGGCTCGCGAGGCGAAGCAGACTGGACGTCCGCCTAATCCGGATGATCTGGAACTCGTCAAAAAAATCCACGCGCGCATCGTGGCGCAGTCGACAGAGACGGACATGAAGGATTACGAGGGTGTTGTTCCCAAAACGGGGGCAGCGTACAGCATGGTGCCGGTCAAGGGCGGGACGTTCCTGATGGGGAGTCCGGAGAGCGAGGCAGGACGCAAGCCAGATGAAGGTCCGCAGGTCAAAGTCACCGTTGATTCATTTTGGATGGGGCGGCATGAAGTGACATGGAACGAATATCTGCCGTTTCAGGTGACGCCGATCGATCGTTTTAAAGACGGGGCTAAAAAGACGCCCGCACCAGCGGACGAGCCGGTTGATATTGTTTCCAGTCCGACGGCGCCCTATATGGAGATGAGTTTTGGCATGGGGCAGGATGGATTCCCGGCCATTTCTATGACCGAGCATGCGGCCCTTAAATATTGCCAGTGGCTGAGCGCGCAGACGGGGCATTTCTATCGCCTACCCACCGAAGCGGAGTGGGAATACGCCTGCCGGGCTGGGACCACGACCGCGTATTCATTCGGCGATGACGCCAATCAGCTGGCCGACTACGCTTGGTATTTCGATAACAGCATGGAAGGCGTGTCCGACAATCAGTATCAGAAAGTCGGAACCAAAAAGCCTAACCCATGGGGGCTGCATGATCTGCACGGCAACGTGATGGAGTGGGTGCTGGACCAGTATGATCCGAAGGGCTACGCCGCTTGGGGTGCGGAGGCGCTCAATCCATGGGCTAAACCATCCACCCTGTGGGGACGCACGGCCCGCGGCGGTTCATGGTTCGATGACGCAGCCGAGTTGCGTAGCTCCGCGCGCAGGCCATCCAAGGATCAATGGAAACAAACCGATCCGCAGCTGCCTAAAAGCCTGTGGTATCTGACCGATGCCAAATGGATCGGCTTCCGTTTGGTTCGGCCACTGCGGATCCCCAGCCCGGAAGAAATGTACTACATCTGGAATTGCGGGCGCCCCGAGGAACTCGCCGCTCGTATGGCCGCCGCCGCCGCGCCCGCCGCCGCTCAATAAGCCAGTGTGGGCGTGCCTCCGGTTGTTTCTGACGAAAGAGCCGCATGCGGAGGGCGCGCCATTCCTGCCAAACATCGACGGGTCGGTGGACGTGCACGTCGTTTGCGCAGTGGTCAAGCAGTGCCGGTCAGGGCGCGGCCGTCTGCGTGATCATCACCGGCGGTCCGTCGAATTTGGGCTGTGTTTGCAGTAGCGTCACGTCGAGCACCGCCTGAACACGGGCCAGATATTCGCGCCAATACGTCGTGGGGGCTATGCTTCGGGAGACATCGGCAGCATCGAAACCCACGGCATCTAGGCCGCGCCGCCGGGCGAGGAAGATGGCCTGCTCATTGTGAAAATGCTGGGAAACGAGGATGAAGCGCGACAGACCAAAGATGCTCTGAGCACGCACCACGGAATCGAGGGTGCGAAAGCCAGCGTAGTCGCAATAGATCGCAGGGCGATTACTCCGCTGCGGGCTTGAAGATCATCTGGGAGAACTGGTAGAGCGCCTTCTTCCAGTGCTGGAAGTCATGTTTGTGCTCGTCCACATGCCACGTGTGGGGCACCTTCTTGGCCTTGAGGTACGTATGCATCTCCTGACTGATCCGGATGAGGCCGTCCTTGCTGCCGCAGGAAATCCAGAGCAGCTTGAGGGCTTTGGTTGTCTTCTCAGGATCCGGGACCAGCTCGGCGGCTGGTTTTGTATTCGGAGCGGAGGAAAATCCCCCGACCCATGCGAAGGTGTCCAGATTACCGAGACCGAAGTTTAGCGATTGCCCGCCTCCCATGGAGAGGCCCGCCAGAGCTCGGCTTTCGCGGTCAACTTTCACCGAATAGTTGGATTCGATGAACGGGATGAGCGAGCCCAGCAGATCCTTGTCAAACTCGGCGAACGCCGGAGCTGTTTTCATGGCATCCGGGCCGGGACGGTCGTCCTTCTGCGCCCGTCCATTGGGCATAACGATGATCATTGGCTCCGCTTTTTTGTCAGCGATCAGGTTATCCAGAATGATTTCGGGATGTCCGCCCCGTTCCCATTCGCGTTCGTCCCCGCCGATGCCGTGCAGCAAATAGAGCACGGGATACTTTTTGTCGGCGGAATAGCCTGGCGGCGTATAGACGTTCGCCTTGCGTTTCGTGCCCACGGATTTGGAATCATACTCGACCATTGTCACTTTGCCGTGAGCAATGCCGTCGCGGGCCTTATCGAAACCGTCTTGGGGAGCCATAAAGGCGGGTTTGTCATCCTCGCCGAGAACGATCGGACTGCCGAAACCGCGGCCACGGCCCCGTCCTGGATTTTCTTGGGCCTTGCCGGCTTCCGTATTCTGGATGCCACTAGCCTCTTGTGAGGAGACCATGCCGGGCAGGAATGCAACCGCGGCAAGAATGAGGTGGAATTTTATTCGCATTGAGGGCGGAAATTTTGCCTGAGACCTAGCTACCGACGTCCACTCTGATGACGGCGCTGAGTGAGCCGCTGGCGCTGACTTCTTGAATGATGTTGCCGCGTTGGGTGGCGGCCGTTTGGAAGGTGAACGGAGGGGTGGATTCCTGCTGGCAGCTGGTGGCGGCCAGGCTGAGACCGGCGGCTGGTGCGAGGAAAAACAAAGCGGGTTTCATTGGGGGAAATTATTTCCAGC
>JALRGB010000471.1 GCA_023253575.1 Verrucomicrobiales bacterium | reverse complement strand
CTGGAGCGAGTGGGCGTGGCTGTTGAGTTTTATCACGACTGGCGGGGCGTTGCGGGCGTATCCGCAGTATCAAAAAGCGGTGATCGGAGAGGATGGGTGGTATCGCGTGACCGACGCAGCGCTGATTCGGCTCCATCGCCTGAGTATTGGCACCATCATGAGCGATACGGCCGTGTCGCTGCGTTTGGTCAATGGGCGGCGGCTCGGGACCGTGGAGGAATGGTTTATCACCCGGATCAAACCGGGCCAGGTATTTATTTTCGGAGGGAGAAGATTGGAGCTCGTTCGTCATCAGGGATTGGTGGCGACAGTCAGGCCCGCCGTGCGGAAATCAACGCGCGGTCAGATTCCCAGCTGGCAGGGCGGTAAAAGCCCGCTCAGCACCGAGTTGGCTGCCGCCGTCGGACGAAAACTCCTCGAGTTTCGCCGCGGAACAGAGGCCGCGGAAGCCGTCGGCCGTGACGATTCCTTTCTCGATGACGAGCCCGAGATGCGCCGGGTGGCTCCCATTCTGCGGCTGCAGCAGCGGTGGTCGGTCCTACCGGCTCCGGATGAATTATTAATCGAGTCCACGCACACGCGCGATGGTCACCACATTTATGTGTATCCCTTTGCAGGACGCCTCGTCAACGAAGGTTTGGGCATGCTGCTGGCGTATCGTATGGCGCGTGACGAAGCGCGCAGTATTCAAGTGACCCCAAACGACTACGGCTGCGAGCTGCACTCTGCCACTGAGATGGACTTCGGGCCTGATGATTGGAGGGCGCTCCTTTCGCCCGCGGGGCTGCTCGATGATCTGCTCGGATGCCTGAATACGGCTGAACTCGGGCGCCACCAGTTCCGGGAAATCGCCCGCGTGGCCGGTCTGGTCATACAAGGGTTTCCAGGAAACCTGAAGTCGGCGAAAACCGTGCAGGTTTCCAGCGGCCTGTTATATGACGTCTTTGTAAAATATGATCCGGACAATCTGCTGCTCGCCCAAGCGCAGCGCGAAGTGCTGGAGCGCCAGCTCGAATTCTCCCGGCTTCGCGACACTCTGGCCGCACTACAGTTAAAAACGATCCTCGTGCGCACCTGCGAGCGGCTCTCCCCCATGGCGTTTCCCCTGTGGGCGGACGGCATTTCCAGTCACCTGAGCACCGAAGACTTTGCGGCCCGGTTGGAGAGGATGATTTCCGGGCTGGAACAGGCGGCCGCCAGCGGATGAGGGAAATGCATTCTTCCCCCGCGTTTTCCAGCTGGGGCTGGGCCGTTTGCAGTCGACGCAGACAAGAGGCGACGGCCTCGGTATTCGGGTTATACTGAACCATGCGCTTTTTGACGGGTCTGATGTCACTGATGATGATGGCGGCAGTGTCGGCTCAGGGTAGCTTGGCGCCAGTACCATGGCCGGCGACCGACGGACTGGGGCGCTCCCTGCCGATGGCCTCCGAAACCGGAGGACCGCGCCCTGATCGGACCGTCGCCCTGTTTTATTTTCTATGGCTGGGACCGCACGCCGGGTCAGGCGGACCATGGGATGTAGGGAAAATCCTTGAGGATGATCCGCTGGCGATGCAAAAACCGGATAGTCCACGGTGGGGACCCTTGCACGCCCCTCATCATTGGGGGGAATCGATTTTCGGGTATTATACGACAGATGACGCGTATGTCCTGCGCAAACATGCGCAAATGTTGAGTGACGCGGGAGTGGATACGGTGGTTTTTGACGTCACCAACCAGCTGACCTATCGCGCGTCGTATATGGCGCTGCTGAAAACGTGGAGTGCGGTGCGCGCCGAGGGCGGGCGTACTCCCCAAGTGGCATTTTTGTGTCCGTTCTGGCAGCCCGCCACCGTGGTGCGTGAATTGTGGCGGGAATTGTACGAGCCAGGCTTGCACCGTGATCTGTGGTTCCAGTGGGACGGTAAACCGCTTATTCTGGCTGACCCAGCGCGGCTAGCCACCGATGTGGTCTCGATAAGTTTTGATGAGCAGGCCGTCGTGCTCGCTCCGGAGGGTGGCCGTGCGGGTGGCCGTGCTAGTGTGCTGGCGCAAACGTTTACCGCGGACCGAGAGTGGACGGCGGTAGCAGCGCGGATTCCGACGTGGGGGACGAGTGACGGGGCGGCCACCCTGACGCTGCGGCGCGGCGGGTCGACCGGAGAAGTTGTGGCCGCACGGCGATTGGAGCGGCTGGTCGACAACGACTGGGTGAGGCTGAGCCTTCCCGGGCCTGAGGAGGCGGGTGCTTTTTGCTTGGAGTTGAGTGATGGATCCGGGCGGGTCGGGTGGTGGTCGTCGCTGGTCGCGGTCATTCCGGGCGGGCAGGCGTTGGTCAATGGGGATGCGGTGGCGGGCGGCCGCAGTCTGCGCGTGGAATATGCGGATCCCGCAGTCGAGTTGATTCGCGATTTCTTTTCGTTTCGTTCGCCGCAGCCTGATTATTTCCGCGGTCCGGAGCGGCCCGACATGTGGAGTTGGCTCGAGGTTTTTCCTCAGCATGCATTTTTTAATGCCCGCGGGGAGAAGGAACAAATGTCCGTTGGAGTCGGGCAGAATGCGGTCGGACGGCGGCTGGGGTCGATGAGTGAATCCGCCGGCGCCCGGGGCCGGAGTTTTCACCGCGGGGCGCGCGACCAGCGGCCAGGAGCCGCCGCCCTCGGGTTGAATTTTGCCGAGCAATTCGAGCATGCGTTGCGCGAAGATCCGCGCGCCCTTTTTATCACCGGGTGGAATGAATGGATTGCCGGCCGCCATGACGAA
Source organism: Verrucomicrobiales bacterium (assembly GCA_023253575.1). Taxonomy (GTDB): domain Bacteria; phylum Verrucomicrobiota; class Verrucomicrobiia; order Verrucomicrobiales; family V1-33; genus CAJBME01. Next base: position 873 of record JALRGB010000471.1, on the reverse strand, counting down.
TTCGCTGGCATTCGCGAACCTGTCATGTTTGTCGATCAATTTGATCACGAACACAGTCGGGATATCGAGCCGATGAAGGGAGGGCATGGTGATGCGTATTATTATCAACTGGCGGCGGCTATCCGGCGGTACAAAGGTACGCCTGCCCTGCCGGAGGTTATGGCAGAGGCATCCATCTCCATGGCTGGTGATTTTGCGCAGTGGGAAGCGGTGCCGGGCTCTCTTGCGGACGATGCCGGTGATACGGCGCATCGATCGCACCCTGGATATGCCGGCCACACGCAGTACGTCAATAGTTCGGGGCGCAACGACATCGTGGAGGCAAAGACGGCGGGCGAGGGAGGTCAGCTCGCGTTTTATGTGCGCACACGCGAGACGTTATCACCGTCCACCGAGCCCGGTTGGATGTGGCTGTTGGTTGATACTGATGCCAATCCAGCGACGGGATGGGAGGGGTATGATCTGCTGGTCAACCGCACGCCGCCATCGAACGGGAGGGCTACGGTGGAGAAAAATACGGGCGGCTGGAATTGGCAGATCGTGGGATCGGCGCCCATCCGTTGGGAAGGTGTGCATTTGCATCTGGAGCTGCCTCGAGCGCTTCTGACAGTCGATGGCGCCAGCGGGAGGTACTTTGATTTCAAGTGGGCGGATCACATGCCGGAGAACGGCGATCTCGTGTCGTGGCTGGATGCGGGTGATTGCGCACCCAACGGCCGGTTTAAGTATCGTGTGGCCGCGGCCGGACCGGTGGCCGGGCCTGCGGAGGGGGCTAAAGCTGGACCGGCGGCGGGGTCGGGCGACGTGCTCGCCCACGACAGTCACCGGGAAGGCCGTCGTCGCACGTGGAGCGCGGGGCAAGAGTGAGGCATC
>JALRGB010000422.1 GCA_023253575.1 Verrucomicrobiales bacterium | reverse complement strand
CCTCGAACAAGGGCGGCCTCGAACTCCAGGCCGGGGTCCTCAGTCTCTTCCTACCCGTCTCGCACATCGAGCTCGACCGCGTCGAGGAGCTCGACCCCTACATCGGCCAGCGCTTCGAGGTCGAAGTCGTCGAGGTCAATTTTGTCACGCCTAGTCCCTCGGCATCGTCTGAATGTTTCTGGGCGGAGGTGGAAAGCCAGCAACGGCAGGGCGAAATCAGCCAGGTGAATCTCCGCCAGCAGGCAAAACCGCTAACCGTGTCCGGTACAACGCAAAACGTCGCCGTTCTTGCCTTGAAAACGGGGCGGCTGCGCCCGGCGGAAGCGGCTCCGCACACCCGGATCGCCATCGACATCGATGGTACCACCCTGCCAGACGTGCCGGTCGGCGCCGACGAAACCGTCCGCCTGCAGCGCACCGAAACCGGCTGGCAGCCGGCCCCGGCCCGAGAGGTCGCTCATAAATCTCCCCGCCGCGCCGGCCCGTTCAAGAACGCTTTCCACGACCGCTTCATGCTGGTCTATGGCACCGGTGGCACCACCGAGGAAAATGCTTGGATGCTCGATCGCGCCCGCCACGATGCCGAGGTTTTTTGGTACCGCGGAAATGGCTCGGTAGATGTGGTGCCCGATTCTGACTGGAAAGTGGCGGCCGGGTCCGATCGCAGCGTGATCGTCTACGGCAATGCCTCGATCAATGCGGCATGGCGCGAGCTGTTGACCGACACCCCCATCACCATTCATCGCGACGCTTGGCAGTTGCAGGACGAGGCCGTACACCCTGAGCCCGTGGCCTGTCTGATGGTGCGCCCACGGCCCGACAGTTCAACCGCGTCGGTCGCCGTCATCGGCGGAACCACTCTCGCCGCCATGCGCTCAACCGATCGACTGCCCATCTTTTCCTCAGGAACCGCTTATCCTGATGTCTTGATCGTGGCACCGGATTACCTGCGCCAGGGGCCGACGGCCGTGAAGTTGACCGGGTATTTCGGCCCTGACTGGTCATTGGCCCGAGGTGAATGGGCCCGGCCTACGCCGGCTGATTCCAAGCCAGGGGAAAAGTAATCAATGGACGATCGCCCGAACTGCCCCGTTAGCTGAGCTAGGGAGTTTGCTAACCCTTTGCTCACTCTGGATTATGTCATCGCTTCTTAAATCCCTCAAGCTCATGGCCGACCCAACCCGGGTGCGGTTGTTGAGGTTGCTGCGTGCTCAAGAGCTGACGGTGGCTGAGTTGCAGGAAATCCTAGGCATGGGGCAGTCGCGGATCTCCACCCAATTGTCCCAATTGCGCGCCGCTGGCTTGGTAGGCGATCGTCGGGTTGGCAAAAACATTCACTACGGCGCCCTTGAAACCACAGCCACGGAAGCCCTGTGGTCATTGGTGGCGCAAGCCGGTGATGAATTGCCGGAAGCCGCCGTCGACGACTCCGCCCTCACGCTCACGCTTCGCAAACGCTCGGACAAAGCCCGGGCTTATTTCGATCAACTGGCGGGAAAATTTGGCCGGGCCTATGTGCCGGGTCGTTCATGGAAGGGATTGAGTGAGGCGCTGATCAAGCTGATGGAGCCCGCTGTTATTGCCGATCTTGGAGCAGGGGAGGGCACGCTTTCCCAGATGCTCGCCCAGCGCGCCCGGCACGTCATTGCCGTCGACAGCTCCCCGCGCATGGTTGAATTCGGCGGGCAGTTGGCCCGTGATCATGGAGTGGCCAATCTGGAATTTCGGCTTGGTGACCTCGAGGCGCCTCCCATCGCCGATGCTAGCGTTGACCTCGCTCTCTTCAGCCAGGCCTTGCATCATGCCCAGAAGCCGGCCCGCGCTGTGGCCGAGGCAGCCCGCATCCTCCGACCCGGCGGTCGCATCGTGGTCCTTGACCTGTTGCGCCATGACTTCGAGGAGGCCCGGGAACTCTACGCCGATGTCTGGCTCGGTTTCACCGAGGTCGAGTTGGACGGGTTTCTCAAAGCTGCCGGATTCTCCGCCGTCACCACCGCCGTCGTCGATCGGGAATCCGAACCGCCTCACTTCCAAACCCTGCTGGGTCTGGGAATACGCTGACCAGCGGCTTACGCACAGTGGGAAAAGAGACGCATCTGCCGGTAGTCCCGCCATCGGGCCACTCACCGCAGTTCATCGTCCGACCGGAGAATGGCGCCGGCACCCCACAAAATCGTCAGAGCCCGCTGGCCCGCGGCCACGTCGCCGGTCGTCCAAAAGTGTTCCAATATCTCTCCGGGTGCAGGCTCCCCGGTATTTAACAACTGGCTCTCCGCCAATCGTCGCCGGACTTGGCGGGCCACTGCCGCGCCCGTGTCGATGAGGCTCACTCCGTTCCCGGCGATTTCAGCAATCAGCGGCTTAAGAAAAGGATAGTGAGTGCACCCGAGCACAATGGCATCGGCCCCGGCCTCGAGGAGTGGCTGCACATACCGAATGACAAGTTGGCGCGTCTCCGGGGTGGACAACGCGCCGCTTTCCACTGCCTCCGCCAATCCGGGAGCCGACTGCACTACCACCCGTACGTCTTTGGCAAAATCATCCAACAAGGCGGCAAAACGAGCGCTCTGCAGCGTGCCCACCGTAGCCAACACTCCGACCACTCCGCGCCGACTCGCCGCCACCGCCGGCTTCACCGCTGGTTCCATCCCAATGATGGGGATATGTGGCCACTCGGTCCGGAGGGCCGGAGCCGCCGCCGCCGTGGCCGTGTTGCAGGCGATGACAAGCGCCTTGGCGCCGCGCGCAAGGAGATGCCGTCCCAGGCTTCTCGACCTCTCAATGATGAATTCAGGTGGCTTGTTTCCGTAAGGAACATACTTGGAATCAGCAATGTACAATAAACGCTCCCGCGGCAGCAGGTCACGCAGCTCTCTCGCCACAGAGAGTCCGCCAACCCCGGAATCAAAAATTCCTACAGGCGCAGCAGGGTCCGGAAAATGAGGCTGAAGAGAAGACCAGAACACGGAAGAGCTGCGGTCACCTCACATGCCAGCTGAATCACCGCCGGCACACTTTCGCTGGCAATGTCCATGACCAGAGGTCAGGAAAATTAAGTAGTAATGAAACTTTCGTTCAGTTTGAATGATTTGTGAACGACGCGGGCCGCCTCTGCAATGACGTCCTGATCAACGGTGACGGAAATTTTAATTTCCGACGTAGTGATCATCTGAATGTTGATGCCCGCGCGGCCCAGCGCTTCAAACATGTGCGCCGCGACTCCGGAATGGCTGCGCATACCGATGCCGACCGCACTCAACTTTGCAATCCCATCGTCCGCCGAAAGCAGTACCCCTGGCAGCGCCGCCAACACTGGATTCAGCGTCGACGTCGCTTTGGCTAGGTCATTCTTGTGCAGCGTAAAGGATATGTTCGCCTTGCCGTCGAGTCCGACGTTTTGGACGATCATGTCGATGTTCAGATGCGCCGCGGCTAGGGCCATGAAGATCTGGGACGCATTGCCGGGTTGGTCGGGCACTCCGCGAATGGTTATTTTTGCCTGATCGCGCTCAATGCTGACGCCGCGGATGACGACGGATTCCATACTCATATCTTCTTCCGTGACAAGGGTTCCTGGATTGGCGTTCATGGAGTTGCGTACTTCAAACTTCACACCGAATTTTTTGGCAAATTCCACCGACCGGCTCTGCATGACCTTGGATCCACTGCTGGCCATCTCCAGCATCTCTTCATAACTAATAACCGGGATGCGCCGCGCGTCCGGCACCACCCTCGGGTCACACGTGTAAACACCGTCGACATCCGTGAAAATTTGACATAAATCCGCTTTGAGAGCCGCGGCCCTCGCGATGGCCGTTAAGTCGGATCCCCCGCGACCCAGAGTCGTGATGCGCCCGCCACTCGTCTGCCCCTGAAAGCCCGCGACAATGACCACGTGTCCTGAATCAAGCAGATCATGAACATGCTGCGGGGAAATGTTGGCAATGCGAGCCTTGGTGTGCACGCCGTCCGTTTGAATACCGGCTTGGGCGCCTGTCACCGATGCCCCTTTCCCTCCCAAAGCATTGATAGCCATCGCTGTAAGTGCAATGGTCTGCTGCTCTCCAGTGGCCAGCAACACATCCATTTCAGCCTCCGAAGGGTCAGTTGAGATCTCTCTCGCCAGCTTGATCAGCCCATCAGTCACCCCGGACATCGCGGAGACGACAGCCACCACCTGATGGCCTTCACGCTGGGTCTCAAGAACGCGGCGGGCCACGTTCTTGATTCGCTCAGGGGTTCCGACGGACGTGCCGCCATATTTTTGCACAATAAGAGCCACAGTTTCTCGAGGAGTCGCTCACTGTGAGCGCAGCCGCCAGCGTGTCAAACGGCCGATCGCTCCCAATCCTATCCAGCCGGCCACCAGCCTCCCCCTGTTCGCTCGTCTTACGATTCAGATCACCCTAAAATGATGTTTTTATGATTATTTATGTTGCCGTGAACAATTGTTCTGGTAGACATGTTCAATTCAATGACTAAAAAATCAATTCCTCCCCGGGTCATTTTTGTTCTGCTCATTTTGGCGGCTTTCGCTTCTTTCGTTGGACTGAGACATGCGGGATATCACTTCTTTCCGTCGTCCAACGAACCCCATGCCCTGCATATCGCTACCCCTGTCGGGCTACCTTCGTTCCCGCCTTCGCCTCTGCAATTACCCCTCGATCAGGAAATTTCCCGGCTAAAACCAGAGGTGCTGCAGGCGCTGCAGGCGCTTCGCCGCGAATGGGTTTCATGCCAGCAGACATTGTCCGTCGCACAACAGTCGTCCCTCGAAGGCCTGCCCGAGCACGCGATGGCCACTGCCCTGGCCGCTTTTGCCGAATCTCATCACGAGCAAATCCTAAAAGTGGCCGCTCTGGAGCAACAAATCAGTGACTTCGTCATGGAGAATGCGCCCGAGCTCACGGCTCTCCCAACCCTCAATACCCCTAGTCAGGTAAGTCCCGAGCGAGATCGCGTAGCAACCGAGCGAGATCGCGTCGTAACCGAGCGAGATCGCGTCGTAACCGAGCGAAATCGCTTCAGCCCCATCCGTGAGGCCTTGGTGAAGGAT
>JALRGB010000412.1 GCA_023253575.1 Verrucomicrobiales bacterium | reverse complement strand
CTCACGGGAAATGGGGTATTAAAATGGCGCTGAGGGGCGTGAAGAGAGTGGCCGACGGGACGTCGGCGTTCCCGGGGGGCGCTGACCCCGGCCGCGGCGCGGTTTCCCGTCCGCGGTCAGGGCGCGAGGAACGATGTGAATCCGGCGATGGTGGTGGCATCTAGGCGCCGGGCGACCTCGACGACGAGGGCTACAGTGGCGAGGTAGTCATCGAGGTGGATGACGGCGTTGTGGGTGTGGATATAGCGGGCGGGCACGCCGATGACGACGCTGGGCACGCCGAGGCCTGAGGTGGTGAACGCTCGGGCGTCGGTTCCGCCGCTGCGGCGCACGGCGAGTTGGTAGGGGATACTTTTTTCGGTGGCGACGTCTGTCACGAAGCGGACGAGTTTTGGATTCATGAGGGCGGTTGGATCCATCACGCGGATTTGCGGGCCTTTCCGAGCACGGCCTGACGGGCGCTGGCGGGGTAGCCTGGGGTGTCATCGGCTGGGGTTCCTTCGATGACGAGGGCGATGTCGGGGCGGGCTAGGGCGGCGGCGGTTTCGGCTCCGCGGCATCCTATTTCTTCCTGCACGGTGGCGACGCCGAGCAGCTGGCTGGGGGAGGGATACGACGAGGCGGCGAGCTGTTGGAGGGCGGCGATGGTGACGGCGACGCCCACGCGATTATCGAAGGCTTTGGCGCAGAGCAGGTCGGGATCGGACAGCGGGGTGCAGCGGGAATCTGGGACGATGACGTCGCCGGGGCTGAGGCCGAGAATTTCTTCGGCGTGGCGGCGGCTGGACGCGCCGACATCGATGTAGAGCTGTTCGATGGTGAGGACCCGATTTTTTTCGGTTTCGCTGAGGAAGTGAGGCGGGGTTGAGGTGATGATACCGAGGTGTTCGCGGCCGGTGCGGGTGCGGATGCGGACGCGTTGGGCGAGCAGGGTGTGGGTCCACCATCCGCCGAGGGCGACGACGGTGAGGAATCCGGATTCGGTGATACTGTGGACCATGAAGCCGACCTCGTCGAGGTGGGCGGTGATCATGACGCGCGGTTGAGTGTGGGTGTTTTTGGTTTCGGGGGAGAGTTCGCAGAGCACGGAGCCGAGGCGGTCGGTGGTCAACGTCCCGAGCGGGGCCATTTCCCGGGCGAAGATGGCCCGGGGACCGTCCTCGTGCCCTGGAGCACCGTGAGCCTCGGTGAGATCCCTAAGGAGTGAAAAGGCGGCATCTTTCATGGGCGTGTCTTGACTTTGGAGAGGGTGGCGGAAACTCTGTGGTCGTTTATCATACCCCACCACCAACCGCCGCCCCCATGAATAGTCAATCCCTGCGCCGCTGGATCACAGCTGCCATTGTCACCGTCTCCAACTGGCCACTCGTCAACGCCTGGGCCGAAGTGAACGCCGACCAGCTGTCGAAAATTCAAAGCTCGCTGCCGGCCGCGGCTTTGGCTAAACCCGCCAAAGCTCGCCAGTTGCTCGTGTTTTCTCGTACTCGGGGATTTCGTCACGGTTCCATTCCTGTGGGTCAGGAAATGATCAAGCTGTTGGGGGAGAAGACGGGGGCGTTCACGGCCACGGTGACCGAGGATGTGGCTTATTTTGAGCCGGAAAAACTGAAAGCTTATGATGCGGTATTGATGCTGAATACGACGGGACCGGTTTTCAGCGAGGATCAGGGGCAGTGGAAAGATAACCCGGCCCGGGAGCAGCTGGTGCAGGCCGATGCCGCCCGCGCGGAGCGGCTGATGAAATCATTGCTCAATTTCGTCGATAATGGCGGCGGACTGGCCGGTATTCACTCGGCCACCGACACCCTCGGCGAAGAACCCCGGTACTTTAACATGATCGGTGGCACATTTAATGGCCATCCATGGAACGCCGGCGATACCGTGACCGTGAAAGTGCGCGACGTCGACCACCCGCTGGCCGCCCCGTTTAAAGCCGGTGGTGCGACCTTCGAAATCAAAGACGAAATTTATCAGCTGAAAAACTACGACGCGGCCACCCGGCATAATTTGCTGGGATTGTATCTGGGCGAAGGCAGCAAGACCGACATGACCAAGGGCGGCATCGGGCGGACTGACGGCGACTTTGCTATTTCTTGGATTCGCACGCAGGGCAAGGGCCGGGTTTTTTATTGCTCCCTCGGTCACAATGATGAGGTTTATTGGAATGCGCCGGTCGTGAATCATTACCTCGGCGGCCTGCAATTTGCTCTCGGGGACTATGAGGTCCCAGTCAATCACGGCAGCACCAAACCGTAAATCCCCCCTACTCCCGCCATTCCTGTTTCATCCACCCGACAATCTCCACTTATTCCATTCATGAAAAAATCACTGACCTGCTTGATGGCTCTGGCTTGCGCCTTGGCCCTGACTCCGGCTCGCGCCGAGGAAAAAAAATCCACCGACGAAGGATTTACCGTCATCTTTGACGGCAAGTCGTTGGACGGCTGGAAGGTAGCTGAAAAGGAAAAGCCTGCGTTCAAACTCGAAGACGGCGTGCTCATCGCCTACGGCCCGCGCAATCATCTGTTTTACGTCGGAGATAAAACCCCGTTTAAAAACTTCGTCTTCCGCGCTCAGGTCATGACGAAGCCGAATAGCAATGGTGGCATCTTCTTCCATACCGCGTACCAGCCGGAAAACTGGCCGGACGTCGGCCATGAAGCTCAAGTGAACAACACGTTTGAGAAAGATCCCCGTAAATCGGGATCGATCTATAAATGCAAAGACATCATGAAAATCTCCCCGGTCGCCGATGGCGTCTGGTGGGAATACGAAATCAAAGTGGTGGGCCAAACCGTCACCGTTTCCTTCGATGGCAAAGTAGTGAATGAATACACCGAGCCGGCCGCCGGTCCGGGCCAAGAGCCAGGACGGAAACTCGGATCAGGAACATTCGCCCTGCAAGCGCATGATCCCGAATCAACCGTGATGTACAAAAACATCCGCGTAAAACGGCTGGCCGACTAGAAGTCGCCGCCAGCCAGCCGCTCCGGGGTCAGTCCCGGGGTTGGCTCTCAACCGGTCATGAACTGTCATCTCGAGGTCTAACGCACGGCCGTCGGCTGTCCCGGAGTCATACCGAAAAACCCGCGTGGTCGATAGAAGGCGCTGGATTTCCTCAGTCCGCGGATCAAGAGCGCAAACCCGGCGCAGCCTGCTACCAATCCGATAGCAGCTATCGGAACAGTGTATTGCACGGCCCATTGTATGGCTATGCTGGGTATTAAAACGAGCAGCACGAGCACGAAAAGCCGTCCGCTCGAAGAGATGTGGAGGGTGATGGAGAGGGCGAGGGTCGCCCAACCGCAGAGTGCCACGGCTTGTGCGGCCAAGTTCACCCAGACGGAAAGCTCCGGATTACCCGCACGGCAGCACACGGTGGAATAAATCGCACTGGAGATGGCGCCGGCCCAAGGGATGAGCGAAAGCAGCAAGGCAAGTTTCGGCGTGGAAAGCGGCAGTGCGCGGAGCGCTCTCATGCCGATGGATTCTGCGACGGCCGCGCCAAACATCATGCTCATCAGCGAGACTTGCAGGCCGTCAGCTGGCTGATTTCCCTGCAAGATCAACCGCAGCATCATAAACTGCACCACGGCTATCAGGGCAACCATCAGTATGATGCGCCCGGCGAAATTCACGATATAGAGCGGGATGCCGGTGAGACCGCCGGTAAGGGCCAACGATTCAGTGGTGGCTTGCGGGCTCTTTTTCGCGGCCGTCACAAACATGCGCTGCCGCGCCAACTTGGCCGCGCTGAAGGAGGAGAGGGCGACAAAAACCGGTGCCGCCGCTAAGACTGCCCAGTGCCAGGTCGCGATGGTGTCGGGACTGCGCGGGAGGTTTGGTAGCAAAAATACGACGCCTGGCATTGAGATTCCCCAGAGCAGGCCGAAGACGCCCTGTTGGACGTTCTCGGAGAGGTTTTCTGCTGGGCGCTGCGGGGCCCATTGCATGAGGAAAAAGCAGAACCCGGCGTAACCCAGCGCCACCCATGATTGTATCGCGGCGGCGAACCACAGCGAGGGCCGGTTTTTCTCCGGTGCCTGAGGCGGCGCGATGTAACGGTGCTCCGTGTCCGGTACGGATGTCTCGGGTAATGCCGCCGGGCGAGGCTCCATCGGCAGCATGGTTTCGGTCATGGGGGCGGCGATGCGAGCAGACTGTAAAGAGCGGGCGCTTGGCTGAAAGTGAGGGCACAGCATGATTCCGAGCACGAGCGCCGGCACGGAGAGGAGCGGTAGCAATGGTACCCCGATGACCCACCAAGCTTTGGCCTGATCCTGTCGCGTGAGGGGCAGTGGACGAACCGCGCGGAAAACGCCGCGCTGCGCATCAAGTTGAAGGGCGCCGACTGCGGCAGGGGCGAGGATGAGTGGCAGCCCGAAGAGACTGCTGGCTGCGGAAACTAAGAGCGAGATCACGAAGAGCCAGCGCCAGCGATAGAGGAAATCGAGAATGAGAGATTTCATGACAGTGGAGTCGGGAAATTGAAAGCGAACGGCGTCTTCACTTTGGGGAGAAGGCCACGTTCATTGGGTCAGGGCGAGGAAGAGGTCTTCGAGTGTGAGCGGCTGCGTGCGCACGTCGCGGGCCCCGCGTGACTCGAGGGAATGGACCGGGCATGTCAGTGTATCGAGCACCGCGCGCCAGTTCGCGCCGTCGCGTTCCTGCACGGTGAGACCCGGGATATGAGCGAAGGCGTCCGCGTTTTCGGCCACCCATTCCGCCTGTACATGCCGATCGACCAACTCGGCCGTCGTGCCCTCAGCGACCAGCCGTCCTTTGTGCAGCACTCCTACGCGATCAGCGAATCTTTCGAGATCGGAGATCTGGTGCGATGAGATGAAAACAGTGCGCGCCTCGTCGCGGACGATGTTCAGCATCTCGGCAAAGACGGCCTTCTTCGAATGCGCGTCGATGCCGGTTGTCGGTTCGTCGAGCACGAGCAAGGGCGGCCTCCAGGCTAGCGCGAGAAGCAGCGCGAGTTTCGTGCGGCCGCCAAACGAAAGCGTGCCGATGCGATCATCTGCGGAAATCCCGAAATCCTGCATCAGCCGAGCGCAGTAACCATCGTCCCACGTCGGGCGAAAGCCGCGGTTGAAACGGATGGCGCGCCCGACTTTGCCCCATGCCACGAAATTTAAGTCCGGGCCGACGTAGGCCGCGCGTTGTTTCACGGCCACTTCATCCCGCTCGTGATCGTACCCACAAACCTTGATCGTGCCGGCATCGGGCGAACCCATGCCGAAGATGAGGTCGATAAGCGTGGTTTTTCCCGCCCCATTCGGGCCGATCAATCCATAGATCGAACCGGGTGGCACTGTGAGGTCGAGCGGGCCTAGGCCGAAGCGTGGGTAATGTTTTTCCAAGCCGGAAACTTCGAGTGCTGGGATCGTGTTCATGGGGATTCGTTGAGGGTTTCACGAAAAAGCCGGCGCACTTCGGCCGGGGTCAGACCGGCTTCGGTGGCTTCGCGGGCCGCGTCCTTGAGAAGCGTGCGGGCATGCTCGATCTTGGCCTCGCGACTGCGGTCTCCGCCTCCCTCCGCGACAAAAGTCCCGAGCCCTTGCCTTCGGAAAATAATGCCCTCGCGCTCGAGTTCCTCGTAAGCGCGCTTCACCGTGATCACGCTCACCAGCATCTCTTCCGCAAGCTGGCGGAAGGAGGGCAGCGCATCGCCCGCATTGATCTTGCGCTCACCAATCGCACGCTTCAACCCGCTGACAATCTGCTCGTAAAGCGTGCCCGGCGCGGCAGCCGAGATCGGCGGCAGGAGGAATTTGATGGATTTCGGGGGCACGGTCTTGGATGCAACTAGTGTATATATTTAATATGTACAGTAATGCGTCAATGGAAATTTTTAGCAAAGTGCGGGCGATCGCGGATGGTTTGGATCTCTCTTTCAGATCCCTCTCCGCGAGGATAGCTGATAAGCTTCAACGGAGCTCCGCCGACACATGGGGCCGCAATGCCCTAGTTGGGGGCTGAGTAAGGGATCGGAAACGTGATTGTTCAATTTGCCCTAACGGGGCCACGCCAATCCCATGGGGCGCGCTGCCCCAGCCGGGGCATGGGCATGGGAATGCGGTGGTGGACCCGGCTAATGGCGGACGAGGATGTATCCGGCGGCGAGGGCGATCACGAGGACGAGCGCGGTGGTCCACCACACCCAATCGAGGGCGGACTTTTTGCGGCCGCCGCCAAATTCCTCGTTCAGGAAATCTTCGTAATTAAATTCCTCATCGGGAAGATCCAGTCCGTCGTGGGTTTCCTCTTGGGTCCATGGTTTTCGTTTATCCCAGGATTTGGTGGCCCGTTCGGAGGCGCACCGAGCGCACCCGCGGGAGCCGACGCGCACTTCGGCTCCGCAATCCGGGCAGATGAAATAATCGGCTTTGAGCATGAAGAGACGGGACAGCCCGACTTGAAAGTATACCCTGCGAGTGCCCGGTGGGGCAAGGAGAAGCGAAGCGAAGGGGGGCGCGCGAGGGTGAGGTCGAGGGTGAGACGCGGACGGGGGGCGGACGGCAGGATCTGAGCGTGCAGGGGCGATTTCTTTTGCACCTGATGGCTGTGGTGCGTCATAATGAATTATTTCCGCCGCATGTGTCGTTCATTTCTTTCTTTGGCTGTTTTTTTGGGTTTTTTTGTTTCCTGTCGGGTCTGGTCGCAGGAGGGGAATTTTGCGCTTGGCCGGCCGGTGATTTCCAGTGCTCAGGTGGTGCCGGGCAATCCGGTGGAGAGTTTGACGGACGGCAACCGCAGGACATACACTCATCCCAATGCCACGTCCGGCACGCGCGGGTTTTATTATCAAATTGATCTCGGGCGGGTGCGGGTTCTCGATCGGATTGCGCTTTGGAGTCGACCTGATTGTTGTCCGGAGCGGCTGCGTCGGTATCGGGTGACGATTTTTGCGGATGGCGGGAATATTCCTGGTCAAATCAACTGGTCGGGTGATGTGCGGATGGATGGCACTTATGTGGCGCGTGGGACGGCGGACACGATTGTGGCTGGGCAAGGGGCGGGTGTACTTTTTGGGGGCCGGTACCTTCGGATTGAGAATCTGGGTGGTGATGGCAGTAGCCCGCAGATTGCTGAGGTTGAGGCTTGGCCGGCGGCGGTGCCTGTCATTCGGAGGTTTGATACGGACGCGGGTAACCTCACGGTCACGGGGCAGGCCGGCCGGCCTGGGGTCGCTGTGCTGGGGTGGCAGGTTGATAATGGGACGACGCTTTCGATTGCGCCGGAGGTAGGGCCGCTAGCCACCGCCACGGGTACGATCACGGTCAGTCCGGATGTGACCACCACCTACACACTGAGTGCCACCAACGCGGCGGGCACCACGACCGCTACTCTGGTCATTGGTGTGGACGAACCGGAAACGCCTCCGTTGATCAGCGAGTTTCTGGCCTCTCCGGATGGTACGTATTTTGACGATGATGACGAGAGTGTCGACTGGATTGAAATTGCCAATCCCAACGTGTTTGCGCTCAATTTGAAGAACTATTCTTTGAGCGATGATCCGGCTCGCCTGGCGCAGTGGGTATTTCCGTCGGTGACGGTGCCGGCTCGCGGTCATCTGGTCGTTTTTGCTTCGGGCAAGGCGCGTTGGGAGCCGGGGGCGCCGGCGCACACGAATTTCTCACTGAAGACGGATGGTGATTTTTTGGCGCTGACGGCTCCTGACGGGGTCACGGTATTGAGCCAGTTTCCGACCACCTTTCCGGTGCCGGCGTCCTATCCTGAGCAGTCACGGGGGAGGAGTTACGGGCTGGATGAGGGCGGGCGTGCCCGGTATTTTAGTCCGGCTACGCCGGGCGAACCTAACGGGGCTGGTTTCCTTGGGGTTGTCGAAAACCCGGTTTTCAGTGTGAATCGTGGGGTTTTTACTGGTCCGCAGACGGTGGCGGTGAGTACCTCCACTCCCGGTGCCACGTTGCGGTACACGCTGGACGGGAGTGCGCCGTCAGCCACGACCGGTCTCGTGTACGCGGCGCCGCTGACGATTAGTACGACTACCGTCCTGCGCGTCATTGCCGTCAAAGACGGCTTTGCGCCGGCCACCGTCATGACTCAGACGTATATTTTCCCGGAAGGCGTCAAAGCGTCGTCAGTCATGCGCACCAGCATCACTCGGCATGCGACTTACGGGCCGCAGGTTATTCCGGCGCTCACTGACCTGCCCAGTCTCTCGATGGTGACGCCCCTCGCCATTCCCAACGGAGTGGATGTGCCGGCCTCTCTTGAGTTTATCGTCCCCAACGGGGCGCCGGGCGAAGGGTTTCAGGAAAACTGTGGAGTGGAGCGGTTTGGCGGCGACTACACGGATTTTGCCAAAAAGAGTTTCCGTTTCCATTTTCGCAAGTCATATGGAAACGGGCGGCTGAACTATCCCATTTTCAAGGGGTTTGAGCGCGGACTGGAGCCGGTGACAAGCTTTAACTCATTGGATTTGAGGAATGGATCGCATGATATGGTGGATCGAGGTTTTTATTTATCCAATCCCTTTACGGACGCACTGATGCTGGATATGGGGCAATTGAGTCCGCACGGGCGCTGGGTGCATTTGTATTACAATGGCACGTATTGGGGGGTCTATCATTTGCGCGAGCGCTGGGATGCGGACATGCAATCCGACTATCTTGGTGGGCAGCCTGAGGATTACGAATCTATCAATGGAAATCTCAATGTGGGCGGTTGGGCTGAGCCGGGCGATCCTTACGACGGTGACGGCAGCGCGTGGGCGCGCATTAAGTCGCTGCGGGGGAATTACGCGCAGGTGAAATCGTATCTGAATGTTCCGAATTATGTCGATTACATGCTGACCTTCATGTTTGGTGATTCCGAAGATGAATATCGGGCGTCTGGAACTCGGGCGGCAGGATCCGGGTTTCGGTTTATGATCAATGATGCGGACGGATGGCTGCGCACTTCGGCGGGAAATAATACGACGCGGTCCGCGCCGGGTCGGCAGCGGGGTGATGGCCCCGGCAGTATTTTTTCCATGTTATACAAGGAGGCGAATCAGGATTACCGGATGTTGTTGGCCGATCGCATTCAGAAGCACATGTTGAATGGCGGGGCCCTGACGCAGGCGCGCAACGTGGCGCGCCTTGACCAGCTGGCGGACGCGCTGGAGCGGCCGTTTATTGTGGAAAGCGCGCGTTGGAATTATCGTACGCCTAGCTCGTGGTTGACGGCCAAAAATCAGATTCGCAATTCTTGGTTGAACACGCGCTCGACGACTGTGCTTGGGCAGTATCGCAGTGCCGGGTTTCTCCCCAGCCTAGCGGCGCCGCTCTTCGGCCAGCGCGGCGGACAGGTGGCGGCTGGGGCGCGTATCGCACTGACCGGCACCCTAGGAACAATTTATTATACAGACGATGGTTCGGATCCGCGGCTGCCGGGCGGGGCGCTGGCGCCGTCGGCCCGGGCGGTGCCGACCGGAGTGGTGACCGAGCCGTTGGTGCCTGCGGGGGCGCGCTGGAGGTGGTTCACGGATCAGGCTGGGCTAGGGGCCAGCGACGTGGTGGTGGGTCAGGCGGGTTATGATGCCACGCATTGGAAGCATCCTGATTTTGATGATACGGCGTGGGGTGAAGGGCAGGCTGAGCTGGGGTATGGCGAGGATGACGAAGCCACGGTGTTACCGTTTGGCGATCCGGTCGACCGATACCGAACTGTTTATTTCCGTCATGCCTTCTCGCTTCCGGTGGATTCGACGGTCACGGCGGCTACTTTGCGTCTCAAGCGGGATGACGGGGTGATTGCCTATATCAACGGGGTGGAGCGGGCGCGCGATGGATTGATTGATGTCGTGACGGGGGAGTCGTTGGCTCTCACGGCGGCGGATGATGGCAAGAATTTTCTAAGTTTCACGGTGCCGCCGGCCGCGTTTCGCAGTGGTCGTAATGTATTGGCGGTGGAGCTGCATCAATCGACGGCGAGCAGCAGTGATGCGAGTTTTGATGCTGAGTTGGTGGTGACTCGCACGACGGGTGGTGATTCTGGAGTGGAAATCACTCGCAACACGTTGGTCCGGGCGCGCACGCGCAATGCTAATCAATGGTCGGCGCTGGACGAAGCATTTTTTCAAGTGGCGGCCACGCCGGTGGCGCCCGGCGAGGTGGTCTTTTCCGAAATCAACTATCATCCGGGCACTGCGGCGGCCGAGGAATTTGTGGAACTGCAGAATATTTCCAAGGCGGCCGTCAACCTGCGCGGGTGCCGGCTGACCGAGGGTATCGAGTACAGTTTTCCTGACAACCGCGATACATTCTTGGGGCCAGGGCAGCGGCTAGTGGTGGTCGAGGACATTTTCGCCTTCCAGCAGAAATACGGACTTGAGGTGCCGGTGACGGGAAGATATGCCGGCCGT
>JALRGB010000339.1 GCA_023253575.1 Verrucomicrobiales bacterium | reverse complement strand
TCCAGACTAGCAAAAGACTGCCGCCCGCCAGCGACCACGGACGAAAATCATCCTGCGTTTCAGCACTGATTTTTTGCAATCGAGCCTTTTTCATTTGATCGATCCGCGCGAAGACTTGCCGGAGTGAATCGGGATTGCCGGCGGCAAAGACCTGGCCGCCGGTGCGGCTGGCGATGGTGGTGACCTCGACGGGCGGGGGCGAATTGTCGATGTGAATACAAAAAACCTGGATGCCAGCGGCCTCGAGTTTGCTGGCGATGGTGATGTCCCGACCATTGGCCAGATCGTAACTGTAACCATCGGTGAGCAGAATGACCATGCGGTCGCCCTCGCTGCGCGCGGTCATCACTTTGAGAGTGTGTTCGAGGGCCGCTCCAATGCTGGTGCCCCCGCTGAACCATGGCGGGAGTTTCATGGGGTTGAGAAATTCTGGGGCGCAGCGGAGAGCGCTCGGATCCGACGTCAAGGGCACCCATTCCAAGATGCTATCGCCAAAAACAATTAAGCCAAAGGCGTCTCCTTGTCGGCGATCGACAAATTCCAGCACCGATGCCATGGCGGCATCATAGCGGTTGCCATCGCCATACCCGCTCATCATCGAACCGGAGACATCGACGACAAATTCGATATTGGTCATGATGCGCTGGTCCTGTGGTAGTCCCCAACGGCGTGGGCCAGCTAAAATGATGATGGCGATAGCTAGGACGACGAGCGGTAGCGAATGAGCCAGCCGCAGGCCGCCGGTGGTCCATCGTCGCGGCGGAGCCTGCGCGTGATCGAACGGTAGGGGCACGCGGTGACCGTGTCGGCGCCATCCCCAGACCAGCACGGCCAACGGCAGCAGGAGCACAAGGAGCACGGCTGGATGGGCAAAGCTCATGAGGCGGTGGCGCCGGTTGGCGGTGAGGCGGGGTTGCCGGTCGGCGGTGAGGCGGGGTTGCCGGCTGGCGGCAGGTAGGGGAGAAGCAGGGCGGCCATGCGGGTCTCGTTGGCGGTTGATTTTCCCGAGTGCAGCCACGATTCCACTTCTCGGAGTAAGCCTCCGGCTTCTGGGTGGTTGCGGAGACGATGCACAGCTTCGGGCACGGGCAGGTCGGTCAGATGCAGCCGCTCACGCCAAAATCCAAGCACGAGGCGTTCGAGTTGGGCGCGGCCGTTCGCATCGAGGGAGCCTGTGCGCGCACTCTCCAATAGGAAGCGCAGCCGATCGGCAAGCGGTAGCACGGCGTCTGGCGCCGCGGCGGCGGCGGTGCGGGAACGCGGGCGGCGCCAGACGAACAGGGCGACGCACCCCGCCAGCCAGAGGCATCCGCCGGCCACCAACGCGGTCCGGTATCCGCCAAGCTTCGGAAGCGGCGCTTTAAATTCGGGTAACGTCTGCGGCGGCCCCGGCGGTAATAAAGCCACCGCTTCGACCCCGATCGCTGGTATGGTGCCGAGCGGGCTGCCATCGACCCGTTCGAGGTATTGGCTCAGATCATGGGGCCCAGCCTCGTAGGCGAACCAGCTGAAATCGTAGCGAAACCCGGCTGTGCCATGCGGGCGGACCGCAGTCATGCGCACGACCACCGGGCTGCGGCCTTCCGGGTCAGGTTTGACTTGCAGCTCGGATCCCGGCAGGAGCAGGTCTTGAATCAGGCCAGTCAGGCCGACGCCCGCTGGTGGCTGGGCGGTGCTCGATGGCGCCCCGGTGGCGAGGGCCTCGGGGGTGCTGGATGGTGGTTCGGCGGCGCCTGCGGATCGAGCTGCCATGGCGAGGGTGGCGGCCATGATGGTGGCGATCGTGAGCGTGAGCAGGGAGCGTTGTAAGTTCATCGGGCTTTCCGGTGCAGGCCGCCCCGGGCCTGGAGGAATTCGCGCAGTGGGGCGGCGATGGGTTGGTCGGTGCGAAGAATCAGGTGGCTGGCTCCACTGCGACGCAATTCTTTTGTTATGAGTGTATGAGAAGCAGGAAGGCTGCGGCCGCGGGAGAGGAAGGCGGTGCCGGTCTCGGCTTCCTGAGCCTGAAAAAAACCGGTGTCAGGCATGGCTTCTTCGGCTGGATCACGCAATTGCAGGACGACGACTTCATGCCGCTGGGCGGCTAGGCGAAGGGCGGCGGGGGCGGTGGGGTCATGCAGATCGCTCAAAATGATCAGCATGGCGCGTTGGGAGAGGAGGGCGGAAATTTCGGTAACGCGGGCCGCGAGGGTGGTGGTTTCGTCCGTGCGGTAGTGGCGCAGTCGGTGCAGCCATTCCATGATTTGGATGCGTGACAAGCTGGGGGTGATGTGAAGCGGGCGCTCGCCGGCGCCGACGACGCCGACCGGACTGACGCGGTCGAGGCACGCGAAAGCCAAGCCTCCGGCGATGTGCACGGCCCACGCGTATTTGCTGAGCCGTTGCGAGCTGACGGTCATGGACGCCGATGTGTCAATGAACAAATAGACAGGTATGCGCTTGGGTGCCTCATATTCTTTGACGTGCGCTCGTCCGGTGCGCGCGGTGACGCGCCAGTCGATGGACTTGACTGGGTCTCCCGGTTGATAAACACGGGACTGCACATAGTCATGCCCCGACCCGCGAAACGGGCTGTGGTCGGTGCCGTAATTCAGGGTGTCAGCGAGCCGTCGCACCGCGAGCGTGAACTGCCGCGTCTCGAGCGGATCACTGGTTTCAAGCTGGTGCGTAGGTGTCACAGAGTTTTAATAATAAATGAGTTATGAAACAAAAAAACCGCGTGAGAAATCTGATTGGGGGAGCGATGACAAGTGGTCGGGAGTTGGTTTTGGGTGAAATGGGTGGGCGGCTGGAGAGCGGGGGAGGGTGCCGGGTGGATCAGCTCATTTCGCCGAGAATTTCCGCGAGCACGCTGGCCCCGGTCTGGCCTTCGGCGAGGGCTTCGTAGCGGAGGCGGATGCGGTGCAGGACCACGTCCTCGGCCAAGG
>JALRGB010000321.1 GCA_023253575.1 Verrucomicrobiales bacterium | reverse complement strand
GTCACGGGCCTTGCGCTCTCGGGCAACACGCCGGCCAACTACGACCTCGACCCGACCACTGACACCACCACCGCCTCACCGCCCCGCCCCCGGGGAACCCCCGCTCCATGCCCCCGCGATTACTTCTGGTCATCCCCTGCTTTCACGAAAGCGGACGCCTGCCCGGCTTCCTGCCCGGCCTGTGCGCCGCTCTCGCCGAGTCAGCCCTGCCCGTCGCTGTCCAAGTCTGCGACGATGGATCAGGCCCCGAGGAACAAGCCCGCCTCCGCGCCATCGTCGACGCCCTCCGCCCGTCATTTCCTCTGCTGCGACCGCTGGCCAGCCAGCAGGAAAACCGCGGTAAGGGCGGCGCTGTCTACGGAGGATGGGCTCTGGCCACCACCGAGGAATTGGTCGGATTCGTCGATGCCGACGGCGCCGTTTCACCCACCGAAACCACCCGCGTCGCAGCCGTCGCCCTCGACCCCGCTCAGGCTGGCGCCGCCACCATTGCCGTCCGCGTCGGCGGGAGCGAACACCACATTCAACGCACCCCCGTGCGCCTCATCACCGGCCTCGGGTTCCGGATGATCGTTCGCCTGCTCTTCGGCCTGCCCGTGCCTGACACCCAGTGCGGATGCAAAATCGTGCCCACCGCCGCTTGGCGCGCCGTGCAGCCGCACCTCCAAGAAAACAGGTTCTGCTTTGATGTCGAACTCCTCTGCCACCTGCTGCGCCACGGCACACGCCTGCACCCGGTCTCCATCGACTGGGTAGAAAGCCCCGGCAGCCGCATCCGCCCCGGTACGGTCGCCGAAATGTTCATTTCCCTCGTCCGCCTCCGCCGCCGTCTGTGGTCCGCCTAATCGCGTTCACCTCAGTCGCCGCCCGCCGCCCGGACGGTCGACGGAAATCCGCATGACGAGACCGCATCCATGACCACCTTTGAGGCCATGCCCGATCCCATTCATCCCCTGCGCGTCAAAATCTGCGGCCAAACCCAGCTCGCCGATGCCCTCCTCAGCGCGCAGGCCGGCGCCCACATGATCGGCGTTATCTTATTCCCAGGATCAAAACGCCACCTCCCTCTCGACCAAGCGGCCGCATGGATCCGCCAGCTGCCGCCAGCCGTGGAAAGGGTCGCCGTTTTCGTCAATCCCACCGTAGACGAGGTGATGGCCGCGCTCGATCAGGAATTATTCCACACCGCGCAACTCCATGGCAGTGAAACCCCGGACTTTTTCGCGGCTCTTAACGCCCGCGGGCTGCAGGGACGCCTGATCAAGGCCCTGCGCGTTCGGAATCAGGCTTCCATCGACTCCCTCCATGAGTTTCCCACCCGCCGGTTTTTGCTCGACGGCCCCGACCCCGGCAGCGGCCAGCCATTCGACTGGCAGCTGGCCGCCGATGCCCTCACCCGCCATCCCGAGGCCAGCTTTTTGTTGGCCGGCGGCCTCACCCCGGAAAACGTCGCCACCGCCATCCAAAGCGTCCAACCCCACGGCGTGGATGTCGCCAGCGGCGTGGAAACCGCCCCAGGTCACAAAGACCCAGATCGCCTCCAACAATTCATCAAAAACGCCCTCACCACACCAATCGCCCGCCCGCCGTGCTGATGGTACCAAACAACCTGCGGGAACTCGCGAAAGCCGTCCAAAACCCATCCGGATCATCCGCATCATCTGAAACCCTACCCCCCAATTCCCCGGCTTCGCTAAGCCAGCACCGCCCGGACCACCTTACCATGCACATCCGTCAGCCGGTAATCCCGACCGCCATGACGAAAGGTGAGTTTCTCGTGATCGAAGCCCAACAGGTGCAGGATGGTGGCGTGGAAATCGTGCACATGCACTCCATCCTGCGCCACGGTCAATCCAAAGTCGTCGCTCGCGCCATGGACCATGCCCCCTTTGACTCCGCCACCGGCCATCCAGCAGGAAAAAACTTCTTTATGATGCTCCCGTCCCTGATGATTCGGGGTGTCGTTGTAGGCGGTCCGGCCAAATTCGGTCGCCCAGACGACCAAGGTGTCATCTAGCATTCCGCGTGATTTCAAGTCGCGCAGCAATCCAGCAATCGGTTGATCCACATTGCGGGCCAGCGCATCATGCTCCCCCATGTTACCATGCGAGTCCCAGTTATGACTGGCTCCAGTATCAATCAATTCAATAAATCGCACCCCGC
Organism: Verrucomicrobiales bacterium; assembly: GCA_023253575.1. Classification (GTDB taxonomy): domain Bacteria; phylum Verrucomicrobiota; class Verrucomicrobiia; order Verrucomicrobiales; family V1-33; genus CAJBME01. The sequence continues at coordinate 1,233 of JALRGB010000321.1, read as the reverse complement.
GCTCAGCCAGTCGCCGGGCGACCAAACACTGCCAGGCAAATCCCGTCGTAGCCCCGCGCTCGAGCCCGTACAACGCATGCGTCGCCTCCGACTCGCGCGTCACATCAAAGGCCTCCGGCGCCTCCGCCTGCATGCCAAATGCCGTCTCAAATGACTGCACCCGCGCCGCCAACGCCGCATCATCCCCACCACGATCCCGCAAATGACGGCGGTTCATCCGCTGCAACAAATCCAACTCCATTTCCTGCATCGATGGCACCGCCTGCCGCGGCTTCAAGTTCGGCACCGGATCGTCCCCCGGCGTCACCCGCACCCCCTGATGCACCCCAGGCAGGAAATCATTGCCCCACACCTGACCGCCCGCATACGGCAAATGCGGCGCCAATACCACAAATGACGGCAGGTTCTGATTGTCAGTCCCTAAACCATAACTCACCCACGAACCAATGCTCGGCCGCGCAAAACTAAAACTGCCCGTATGCATCTGCAGCGTGGCCTCAAAATGATTGCCATGATCCGCCGTCATCGAGCGAATCAAACAAATGTCGTCCATACACTCGCGAACCCGCGGGAATAAATCACTCACCAACGTGCCCGCCTGACCGCCAGGCCGGAACTCGCGCTTCGGGGCAATCAAAAATTTGCCCGCCCCCGGCAACCCGCGCGGCACTTTCTGACCATGATCCGCCACTAGCCGCGGCTTGGGATCAAACGCATCAAGATGCGAAACCCCGCCCGTCATAAATAAAAAAATCACCCGCTTCGCTCGCGGCCGAAAATGCGCACGCCCAGGCTCCACCTCACTCTGACCCGCACGACTCATCTCCGCCAAAATCGCCGGCATCATCAACGACCCACCCACCAGCGAACGAAGCGTGGCACGGCGCGAGAATCGACGAAATCCCGAGGTCATACTCTCCCATTATAACCACCACCACCCAATCGCCAGTCCGAACATCACCGCCAAATCCGACCGCCAGACGACCAACCCACTCCGCCAACCCCACAGGCCATACCACCCCCAAAAATCCATGGCTGATGGCGGTAGCCAGCGTACCATGGTCCCATTATTGCTGAAGTTCCCACCACACCGATGTCCCACTGGCAACACTTTCAAGACAATTTCCTTCGCGACACCACCACCGGCCTCTCTCTGGACGTGAGCCGCATGGGCTTTGATCCTGACTTTTTCGATCGCATGGCGCCCCGCTGCACCAAGGCGCTCGCCGAAAT